>JBEEJL010000001.1:0-4176 GCA_041169175.1 Pseudomonadota bacterium
CTTAACCACAACTTTATCCACAGAGATTGTGGATGATTTATTTGCGAAAAAAACTTGCCAATAGGCAAAAATTTTGCATCACCCCGAAAATAAATTTTCAGCCCATATTTCTTTGATTATATTCAGCATGCTTGTCGAAAATGTCCCTAGCGGCTAAAGTGTCGGGCATTGCTTATCTGTTGCAACCGCAACACTTCCCGCTTGGAGACTCACTTTGCTTTCTATTATTGAAGCGGCCGGTTGGCCGATCTGGACCTTGATTGTTGCTTCGATTATTTCTCTGGCGATTATTGTCGAGCGTTTTCGCTTTTTGCGCGCCGAAGTGGTCGCGCCGAAAGATTTGCTCGCCAAGACCATCAACCAATACAAACAAACCGGCGTCACCAGCGAAATGCTCGGCGCACTGCGCGACAATTCCTTGCTGGGTAAATTGTTTGCCACCGCTTTATATAACGTCAAAAGTTCGCGCGACGCGATGAAAGAATCGATCGAGGAAACCGGTCGCTTGGTCATGGTCGATCTGGAAAAATTTCTCACTTCGCTCGGTACTATCGCCTCGGTCAGTCCGCTGCTCGGATTATTCGGCACCGTTATTGGCATGATCGAAATTTTCGGTTCGACCAATGCGGTGGGCAGCAACCCAGCAGCGTTGGCGCACGGTATTTCCGTCGCGCTGTATAACACCGCGTTCGGTTTAATCGTCGCCGTGCCGAGCATGATTTTTTATCGTTATTTCCGCACCAAGGTCGATAATTTACTGGTGTCGATGGAACAAGAGTCGATCAAATTAGTAGAAGTGCTGCACGGAGACCGCCGCGCATGAACCTGCGCCGTGGCCATCACCGCGAAGACCCGGAGATTAACCTCATCGCGTTGATCGATGTGCTGCTGGTGATTTTAATTTTCCTCATGGTGACGACGACCTATTCGCGTTTTTCCGAGTTGCAAATCAATTTGCCGGAGTCGGGCGCGGAAGCCAATGTGACGCAAACCAAAGCGAAAATTATTCATGTCGCGGTCGATTCCAGCGGCAATGCTTATGTGGAAAAACAGCAAATCCCAGCCATGCGAATTGATCTTATCGGCGCAGCACTGACCATGGTCGCGGCAGGCATGAATGAGCCGGTTATCGCCATTAACGCCGACGCAGGAGCATCGCACCAAGCGGTGATCAATGTGATGGAAGCGGCGCGCGGCGTCGGGCTGACCCATATTACCTTCGCCACCCAAACAAAAAAGTAAGCTTGCTTTAGTTCGATATCGTCGCAATACATCGTTGCTCACAAAAAATATCTCCTTAAATATGGAACGGTACATCGAATCACTTTGGTATCGTATTTCTCCCTGGCATATTCTGCTCTGGCCGTTGTCGCTGGCGTATGGTGCAGTCACCGCGATTCGTCGCGCACTTTATCGCGCTAATATTTTCAAAACCCAATCTGTGCCGGTGCCGGTAATAGTCGTCGGCAATATTACCGCTGGCGGCAGTGGCAAAACGCCTTTAGTAATATGGCTGGCAGAATTTTTGCAACAGCAGGGTTATCGACCGGGTGTTATCAGTCGTGGATACGGCCGCGAAGGCGACGACGTGCGCGAAGTGGCATCGCAAAGTCGAGCGGCAGAAGTGGGTGATGAGCCTTTATTAATTTCTCGTCGCGCAAATTGTCCTGTGGTAGTCGGACGCGATCGCGTCGCGGCGGCGCAAATGCTGCTAGAAAAAAATCCGCAAGTAAATGTCATCATCAGCGACGACGGCTTGCAGCATGATAAATTGGCGCGCCAGATGGAAATTTGCGTCGTCGATGGTGCGCGCGGATTTGGCAATGGTTGCTTGATTCCGGCTGGGCCGTTGCGCGAAACTACGGCGCGATTGAATCAAGTGGATGCGCTTATTGTTAATGGCGAAGATAACAATAGTTCAATTAAATCAAATACTTATGTATCAACGATGAAGCTGGCCGGTTCACGCTTTACTAATCTTCACGCTACCGAAGTGCAAGCGCAGCCAGACTATTTCAAGGGCAAAAATATTCACGCAGTCGCGGGGATTGGTAATCCGTCTCGGTTTTTTGCGCATCTGAATAGTTTAGGCTTGCAAATTACGCACCACGCTTTTCCCGATCATCATGTTTTTAGCGCTGAAGATATTACCTTCGCCAACGCCGATGCGGTACTCATGACGGAGAAAGACGCGGTAAAATGTAGCTCATTCGCTACCGAACATTGCTGGTCGCTGGCCGTAAGCGCTGAACTCGATGCAACATTCGGCGCGCGAGTGCTAGAGAAACTAAAGGAACACACATCATGAATCCGAAACTGCTGGAAATCCTCGTCTGTCCGATTTGCAAAGGCCCGCTGGTGCATAAAAAATCTGCGCAAGAATTAATCTGCAAAGCCGATCGTCTCGCCTTTCCGATTAAGGACGACATTCCGGTCATGCTCGAATCTGCAGCGCGCCAACTGCCCGCTACCGAAGAAGTATGACTTTCCACGTCATCATCCCCGCGCGCATGGCGTCAATGCGTTTGCCTAATAAACCTTTGGCCGATATAGGCGGTGCGCCGATGATCGTTCGCGTCGCGCAACAAGCGGCGCAGAGCGGCGCGGCCAGCGTGACGGTGGCCGGTGATGATGCCAGCATTATTGCTGCCGCGAAAGCTGCCGGCTTTAACGCGTTGATGACGGATCTGCATCACACCTCGGGCACCGAGCGCATCTATCAAGCCGCTTCCATATTAGGTTTGTCCGACGATGCGATCGTAGTCAACGTACAAGGCGACGAGCCGCTGATACCGCCGCAATTGATCGCGCTAGTCGCCGAGAAATTGCAACAAAATAAAAATGCCGTGATGGCTACGGCTTGTCATGCGCTACACGCATTTGCCGATATGCTGAATCCGAATGTAGTAAAAGTTGTGCTCGACGCCGACAGCTTGGCGCTGTATTTTAGCCGCGCGCCGATTCCGTATCCGCGCGACACATTGATGCAGCACGATGTCGATGCCTTCCCGTCAGGTCTGCCCGCTTATCGGCATATAGGTATCTATGCCTATCGCGCTAGTTTTCTGAAAATTTATGCTGATCTCTCCCCAGCGCCGCTAGAAAAATTTGAATCACTGGAACAACTGCGCGTGTTGTGGCATGGTTATAAAATAGCGGTGAGTGTAGTAGCCAATGCGCCGCCAGCGGGTGTGGATACAGCGGAAGATTTAGCAAGGGTGCAAAAAGTTTTTGCAAAATAAACGGTAATACTTAGGGAGTAAAAAAATGAGAGTGATTTTATTGGGCGGGCCCGGAGCAGGTAAGGGCACACAAGCCACCTACATCAAAGAGAAATTCGGCATCCCGCAAATTTCTACCGGCGATATGTTGCGCGCCGCGGTGAAGGCAGGTACCCCGCTCGGCGTTGCGGCGAAGAAAGTCATGGACTCCGGCGGGCTGGTGTCGGACGACATCATCATCGGCCTGGTGAAAGAGCGGATTAAAGAAGCGGATTGCACCAAGGGCTTTTTATTCGATGGTTTCCCACGTACCATTCCGCAAGCCGACGCGATGAAAGCCGCCGGAGTGAAAATTGATTACGTAGTTGAAATCGATGTCGATGATTCACACATCATCGAACGCATGTCTGGTCGTCGCGTTCATATCGCCTCGGGTCGTACTTATCACCTCAAATTTAATCCGCCCAAAGTCGCGGGAAAAGATGATGTGACTAGCGAAGATTTAATTCAGCGCGACGACGACAAAGAAGAGACGGTAAAAAAGCGCCTCGAGGTATATCACGCGCAAACCGAACCCTTGGTTGGTTACTATAATGATTGGGCGAAAAGCGGCGTTGCAGGCGCGCCGCAGTGTCGCAAAGTTGCGGGCTTAGGAAAAGTCGAAGAGATACGTGAGCGGATTTTTGCTGCTTTAGGGAAATAAAACCTTTCACCACAGAGACACAGAGGCACGGAGAAAAGCAAAAAAATCTTTGTCATTCTGAGCGCAGCGAAGAATCCGCTTTTGAATGGTAAGTATCATTAATTAACGTCATTCCACCACTTCCCCTCCCTCTCGACGGGGGAGGGTTAGGGTGGGGGTGACGGAGTCAACAACCGAATTTGATCGAGGCAACTATGGCAACAAAAAAACGTAACGCTTTTTACGCACAATCCGGTGGCGTCACTGCTGTCA
>JBEEJL010000002.1:0-2899 GCA_041169175.1 Pseudomonadota bacterium
TCTGGTTGGTGTATTACCCCAACATCATGATCGTGTGGTATCCGGAGGTATTGATTGTCAGCACCTTGTTGCCCAAAGGACCGGACGCCTGCACCAACGTAATCGAATTTTATTATCCTGAAGATATTGTTTTATTTGAGCGCGAATTCGTCGAAGCGCAACAACTTGCGTATCACGAGACCGCCGCAGAAGACGAAGAAATTTGCCTGCGCATGACGGAAGGACGGCGCGCGTTATGGAAGCGCAACGAGAATGATGCGGGGCCATATCAATCGCCGATGGAAGACGGCATGGTGCATTTCCATGAATTTTTACGCCGCGAGTTATTATAAATAGTTTAATAAAATCAATCAGTTATATTTATATGATACGCTCACCCCAGTGAGCGTATTTTTTTGTATTAACCCAACATGATTTCCAGCGAAACAGAAAAAAATAAAACCACTTGGCATCCCGCGACATGGCCGCTGCGCTCTGCGTGGATGTTGATCGCCGGATTTTTTTTCGCTGCGATGGGCGCGTTTGTTAAAGCGGGGAGTGAATATTTCTCCAGCGCCGAACTAGTGTTTTATCGCTCGGCAGTGGGCCTGGTGGTTATAGCCGCCATTATGTTGGCGCGGCGACAAACTTTCTCTACGCCGTATTTCAAATTACATATGTATCGCAGCCTGAGCGGCGGCGTCGCGCTGGCTTTATATTTTTACGCCATTACTCATTTGCCCTTGGCGACAGCGGTGACGCTGAATTACACCTCACCGATGTTTCTCGGTTTGCTCATGACCTTCGTGTTCAAAGAAAAACCGCATCTGCCGCTGGTTGTATCGTTATTATTAGGTTTTGTCGGCGTGGTGCTGTTATTGCATCCGACGATTAATCAATCGCAATGGTTCGCTGGCGTGCTCGGTTTATGTTCCGGTTTCCTCGCTGGCGTCGCGTTTGTGAATGTGAAGGCGATGGGCAAATTGAACGAACCCGATTGGCGCGTGGTGTTTTATTTTTCTTTGCTCACCACTATTGGCGCCGCCGCGGCGATGTTGTTCAGCGATATTCATCCAGTTAATATACGCAGTGGCGGCATCCTACTCGGCATTGGTGTGGCCGCCACCATTGCGCAGCTCGCGCTCACCCGCGCACATCGCACCGGCAAGACCATGGTGGTCGGCAGTTTTGCCTACAGCACCATTGTTTTTTCCAGCATCATCGCGTTGGTGCTGTTTGATGAAGCCCTGCCGTTAATGAGTTGGATTGCTATCGGCATTATTATTTTCGCCGGCATTATTGCCACGCGTGTTGCGCCTGCAAACTAATGCTTTTGCTGAAATGATGTTTCTCGCCTATGATGAGTCAAGAGGTGAAACATGATTAACGTCACGAATACCGATAAATTAGTTACCGTCTATGTGTTAGGCGAATTTACCCTGACCGACTTCAAACAATTTGAAGAGGCGGTGGAATACGCGATTAAATTTCAAGGCCGCGTGAACTTGCTGCTCGATCTAAGCGAGATGACCGGCTACACCATCGATGTCGCGTGGGAAGAAATCAAATTCAGCCGCGCACACAAAACCGATTTTGAAAAAGTCGCCGTCATCACTTCAGACCAATGGACTATCTGGAGCGCGTGGATTACTAAACTTTTAGTCGACGCAGAAATTCTGGTGTTCGACGAGCGCGAGCCAGCGAGCGATTGGGTGATGGCCTGAATGTCGTCGCTGCTCATTTCCGCCGCGCATCTCGCGCAACATGTTACCGAGGTAAATTGGATTGTCATAGATTGTCGGCATAACCTTGCCGACGTCGATGCGGGTCGTCGCGCTTATCAAGCGGCGCATATCCCCGGCGCATTTTTTTTGCATCTGGATGAAGATTTGGCCGGTAAAAAAAACGGCACTAATGGCCGTCATCCTTTACCTGCGCTAAAAACTTTCGCGGCCAAATTAGCCAGCATCGGCGTCGATCAAAATAAAACCGTTGTTGCCTATGACGATGCAGGCGGCATGTTCGCTGTGCGACTGTGGTGGATGCTACGCTCGCTGGGCCATAATCAGACTTTGGTACTCGATGGCGGCATAACAAAATGGCTGGCAGAAAATCGCCCCGTCGATGCGCATCTGCCGCAGGCTATGCCCACCCCCTTCACTCCTAATCAATCTTGGCAGCCGGTCGATGCAGACTATGTGCTGCAACATTTACACCAGCCAGACATGCTATTGATAGACGCGCGCGCACCCGATCGCTTCGCCGGACAAAATGAAACCCTCGATCCGGTTGGCGGTCATATTCCTGGTGCACAGAATCGTATTTTCAAAAATAACCTCGATGCGAATGGCTGTTTCAAAAAACCAGACGAGTTGAAAAAAGAATTCATCACAATATTGAAAAATACTTCGCCACAACAAGTCGTGCATCAATGCGGCTCCGGCGTCACTGCGTGTCATAATTTATTCGCGATGGAGCTTGCCGGGTTGCACGGATCAAAACTTTATGCAGGATCGTGGAGCGAGTGGTGCGCTGATGCGAGTAGGCCCATAGAAAAATAATATTTGGAAAAAACAAATGAGTAAATACTTCAATTTAATCAAATACTTAATATGCATCTTTATGGTGGGCTGTGCGAGCGTGGCGAATCAAAATGTCGGCACGGAAACGCTCAAACCCGCCGACAATCTAGTGACCGATGGTATCCCGGCGATTCGCGCTTCCATCGTCGCGGATGTGAAAGCCTACACCGAATACCGGCCAAAAAATTTCAGCAGTTGGCATCCGGGCAAGCGTGAAATGCTCATCGCCACGCGCGCCGGCAATAGTAATCAAATTCATTTACTCGACGCGCCAATGACGAAACCGCGGCAACTGACTCATTACGCCGAGCCCGTCAGTGGCGCATCGTACCAACCGA
>JBEEJL010000003.1:0-3431 GCA_041169175.1 Pseudomonadota bacterium
GCGACGGCTTCCTGCAATAAGACTGCTATATGTTCCGAGCGAGCTGGCGGCTCGCTCACAACGAGAAATTCTCCATGCCCGCAGGCAACACCGGATTACCACCGGCGGTCAGCAATTCAAGATGCTTGTTCCATGCATCGACGCCCCAGATTTCAAAATGGCTGCCTTGCCCGACGAACATCACGTTTTTTTCGATATTGGCGTAGCCGCGCAACTCAGGCGAAATCAGCAAACGACCGGCAGCGTCCAGTTCTACGTCTTCAGCAAAACCGACCAAAAGTCTTTTCCACAAACTGGCCTGGCGATCAAGGCTGGGAAAACTCATGACTTTGGTGCGAATCGGAATCCAATCAGCAAGCGGGTATAAAAGGAGACAAGAATCGGGATGCGCAGTAAGCACTAACCCGCCGTTCCCATTGGGCGCAAGCGTCTCCCGATGACGAGTCGGCACCGCCAAACGGCCTTTTGAGTCCAAATTGATGGCAGAAGCGCCCTGAAACATGGTTCGTTATCTCCCTGAAAATCCAGAACTACCCAGTTTTTACTACTATTTCCCACTGTAGAGCAAACAAAAAGCTAGGTCAACCCCGTATTTCAGGGAATTTTCTATGTGGAACAGGCACTTACGTGCGATTCTGCATGTCGCATGAGGGAAAAAATCCCAATAAATTGAATGGGATAGCGGCGACACTCAAAGTGATTTGCGAAGTAATAAAGGGAGGGAAAAGAATTTTGCGGAATCGCAACAAAAATGCTGAGATGAAAAACAAATGTGAAGTCGTGCGGTTTGGTATGTGAAGCCCTAGTTTTCTACGCAACGATGTCCGATTTTATCAGTTTGCATTCCAGTTAAATTTGAGCGCGCAGTTAATTAGCTTTTGATAAGCTTTTTCGATTCGAATTAATCATGCAGTTGAAATATACGTCGCGCAAATGACCGCTATTGATAAAGCCAAGAATTGCAAACACGGCCAATACCCGCCATACGAATATTTGCTCCAAAGCAGCCGGTCGATCCGTATTATCATTACATTTGTAAATCGACAATTGGTGTGAAATGACAGAAGACGAACAAGCCCCTATCCAATCACCGCTAGCGCAATCGGTAACGCGAGATGGAAAGACTGTGCAGGTCGATATTTACGAAGACGGGGAAGGTGGTTGGATTTTGGAAGTGGTTGATGAATTCTGGAACTCCACCGTTTGGGATGATTCATTTGCTAGCGACCGTGAAGCGCTGGCTGAAGCCCTTAAAACGATTGAAGAGGAAGGAATTGAGTCGTTGATCGGCGCTCCGCCTGACACGCTTTCGCACTAGCCGATTGAGATCGTGCGACCTCTTTCTTAACGGCTAATCCCGAATCTCCCCGACGCGGACGCCCGCATTCTAACTCGCTCCCTTATTAGCTACATCAAGGCAGAACTCGGCATTTGGGCTGCGACGTAGCATATTGTTTTAGTACACGGGCATTCGACGCCCATCTTTCTATTAGTGCTTTTTCTCTAATTTCCAGTTAACCTGACGGTGCGAAATAAACAAAATTTCTTAATAAAATCATATATTCAGCGTTTAAGAGGTAAGCGTGCCCAAAGTAACTAAAACAACAAAACCAGCCAAGCAAAACGGCACAGCAAGTTTAGGCTTCGAAGCCAATCTGTGGGCGACTGCGGATGCGCTCCGAAATAATATGGACGCCGCCGAATATAAGCACGTCGTGCTTGGCCTGATATTTCTTAAATATATTTCTGATGCCTTCGAGGCACGTCGCGCCTATCTCGATTCTGCTGTGAGCGATTCGAAGGACGAATACTTCCTTCGCGCCGATCTTCCGAATCGCGCTGACGCGGTCATCCGCTTATTGGAAGACCCGGACGAATACCGAGCGCAGAATATTTTCTGGGTGCCGCCCGAAGCGCGTTGGCAATATCTCAAATCAATGGCGCCGCAGCCCACTATTGGCAAATTAGTCGATGATGCGATGACTGCCATCGAGCGCGATAACGTCTCGCTCAAAGGCGTGTTGCCCAAAGACTTCTCCCGCCCCGGCCTCGACAAACAACGCCTCGGTCAAATCATCAATCTCGTCAGCAATATTGCGCTGGGCAGCCCGGCAGATCGCGCCAAAGATACGCTTGGCCGCGTGTATGAATATTTTCTCTCGCGCTTCGCCAGCGCCGAAGGCAAAAGTGGCGGCCAGTTCTATACGCCCTCGCATGTCGTGCGCGTATTGGTCGAAATGCTCGCGCCATACAAAGGCCGCGTGTACGACCCCTGCTGCGGCTCGGGCGGCATGTTCGTGCAAAGCGAAAAATTTATCGAAGCCCACAGCGGCATACTCGGCGATATTTCCATTTACGGGCAAGAATCCAACTACACCACTTGGCGCTTGGCGAAAATGAATCTCGCCATCCGCGGCATCGATGCGCAGATCGCCCACGGCGACACCTATCACAACCACGCACATCCCGACCTCAAAGCCGACTACGTACTCGCCAACCCACCGTTCAACGACAGCGACTGGCGCGGCGAATTGCTCAAAGACGACAAACGCTGGACCTATGGCGTGCCGCCTGCGGGCAACGCCAACTTCGCTTGGGTGCAACATTTTATTTACCATCTCTCGCCCACTGGCATGGCGGGCTTCGTCCTCGCCAACGGCTCCATGTCGTCTAATCAATCAGGCGAAGGCGACATCCGCAAAGCCATCATCGAAGCCGACCTCGTCGATTGTATGGTCGCATTGCCCGGCCAGCTTTTTTACTCCACGCAGATCCCCGTTTGCCTGTGGTTCCTCACCCGCGACAAAACCGGACGTCATACCCGCGCAAGCGGCAATCCAGCTGCGCTAAGAAATCGCAAAGGCGAAACCCTATTCATCGACGCGCGCAAAATGGGCACGTTGACCGATAGAGTCCACCGCGAACTCACGGACGAAGACATCGCAAAAATTACCGCCACTTATCATGCATGGCGCTCAAATCCCCCTCAATCCCCCTTTGCCAAAGGGGGAAGCGTAGATGCTGCGGCCCTTAAAAAAGGAAGCCGAGCAGAAGCCCCACCGTCTGAAAAAGAAACAAAAGCCGCCCCCTCTGAAAAAGAAGACAAGATTCCCACCTCTGAAAAAGAAACAAAAGTTCCCCCCTTTGAAAAAGGGGGGCAAGGGGGGATTTCCGAAGTTAATGAAACAGACGACATTTCCGAAGTTACAGAAACACTACCGATCTACCAAGACATCCCCGGCTACTGCAAATCCGCCACATTAGAAGAAATCCGCAAACACGGCCACGTTCTCACCCCGGGGCGCTACGTCGGCGCAGAAGAAATTGAAGATGACGGCGAACCCTTCGACGAAAAAATGAAACGCTTAGCAACAACATTGCGCGAACAACAGACGGACGGCGCGAAACTAGACGCCGCCATCGCCAAGAAT
>JBEEJL010000004.1:0-9072 GCA_041169175.1 Pseudomonadota bacterium
TCCGTTTCGCCGTAGAAAAACGCGCCAGCGGCCAACCGTATTTACGCGTTTCAACGACTCAGCCAGTAAACGAACCCGTGCTCGATTTGTTGATTGATTTAACCTGGTCGTCAGGTCGCCTGCTGCGTGAATACCCGATTTTGCTTGATCCGCCTGGTTTTGCTGCCAACAGAACGGCTACCGCGCCGATAGTCGTTGCGCCGATAAGCCAAGCGCCGGTTGCATCCGCGCCAGCACCGGCACCGGCGGCTATTTATGTACAACCTGTTGCCCCTGCGCCTCAGCAAGCCATTAAGCAACCGATCGTTTCTTCGCCTGCGCCGATTCAAGCGGCTCCAATGCAAGTCGCGCCTGCGCCCATCAGTAGCGGTGCAACGTATGGACCAGTCAAACCGGGCGAAACGCTTTACAGCATCGCATCGCAAAACAAACCGGATTCCGTCACGGTTGATCAAATGCTGGTCAGCCTGTATCGCCAGAACAGAGACGCGTTCGTAAACAAAAATATGAATCTGCTGAAAAAAGGCCAGATTCTGAAAATGCCTTCGCAAGAAGAAGCGGCAGCAATAGCGTCAGCGCAAGCTACGCGTGAAGTGCGTGTACAGACAGCGAACTGGAGTGCTTTCCGCCAGAAGCTCGCTGAGGCTGTCACGCAATCGCCCGCTAAACCACAGCAAGCCCTAGGCGCAACTTCTAGTGGCAAAATCGGCTCGACTGCCGTTGACGCCGCCGCAAAAGATGCGGGTAAAGATGTAGTGAAACTTTCCAAAGGCGATACGCCGGACGGGAAAGAGGGCGCCGGTAAAGCGGGTCAAGCAAAAGTCACTGCGCTACAAGAAGAGCTAACACGCAAAGATAACGCGTTGAAAGAAGCCAATTCGCGCGTGAAAGATCTGGAAAAAACCGTTGCCGACATGAACAAATTGTTGGCGTTGAAAAACGGCGCGATGGCCCAAGCGGGCAAGCAGCCGGATGTAAAGTTAGCTGATCCGAAAGCCACGGCGAAACCGGGCGACGCAAAACCGGCTGAGCCTAAAGCGGTCGATCCTAAAATTGCGGCCAAGCCTGCTGACGTAAAACCAGTCGATCCAAAAGTAGCAGCTAAAACGGAACCAGCCAAACCGGTTGAGGCTAAGCCGGTTCCTACTGCAGCGCCGGAGAAAAAACCGGTCGTTGCGGCGACGCCGGTAGCAGAAGAGTCGATGCTCGATACGGTTACTAACATGGTGTCAAATAATATTGGCACCATTCTTGGCGGCGCGCTCGGTCTTGGTCTGGTCGGCGGGTTATTTGCGTTCATGCGCAAAAAGAAAAGCAACCGCACCCTGGCCGAGTTGGATGAAGGCACCGCCGATACGATGGCGGCCGATCTCAAGCCGATTATGTCGCAAGGCGCACCGACCGCGGGCGTGGTGGATACCAGCGGCGATAGTTCATTCCTGACCGATTTCGACAAGACCGGTCCCGGTGTCATTGATACAGAAGAAGTCGATCCAGTCGCAGAAGCCGACGTCTATATGGCGTATGGTCGCGATCAGCAAGCGGAAGAAATTCTCAAAGAAGCGATGGCGAAAGACGGCGATCGCCATGAGATTCCGATGAAGCTGTTGGATATTTATTCCAATCGCGGTAGCAAAGGCGCGTTTGAAAACGTCGCCAAAGAATTGCACGCATCGCTCGGCGAAAGCCACCCGATGTGGAACAAAGTCCGCGAAATGGGTCTTAAATTGGATCCGGGTAATGCACTTTACGGTGGCGCAGCCGCTGCAGCCTTGTTGGCTGGTGGCAGCGCCTTAGCCGGTCTGGATGCTTCGCCGGATAAAACTCTGCCTGCTCGTCCTGAAAACATAGCAGCAGCGGGCGCAGCACCGGATATCGATTTTGATTTCTTGTCTGATGATGCGGGCGCGAAGCCTGCTGCAACCGATATGGACATGAATCTCGCCCAAGGCGAAATAGATATCCCAGCCGCTGGCGGCGATATGATGGACTTGGATTTCGGCGCCACCACGCCGGTTCGTCCCGGCACGGTCACGACCGACTTTGATCCTTTAGCTGCATCAAGCTCGCATGCTGCAAAGCCCAAAGCGCCAGCAATTGCCGAGAGCTCGGGCGATATGCCTGACTTTGATCTTGGTTTGGGCGACACCAAAGCAGCGTCTGCCGACGTAGATTTTTCTCTCGATAAACCGACTGCCGGCGCAGCAAGTGATTTGGATTTTGATTTCAATCCACCTGCTACGACAAAAACTGCCGATATTGATATGCCGCTCGATCTGACTGCACTGAGTCTCGATCTAGGCGCACCGATGGCGACTACATCATCGGTAGTGAATCCTTCTGTAACGGCATCCGCCGCGCGTCGCCCTGAGGCGGCGTGGCAAAATGCGGCGACCAAATTAGATTTAGCCCGTGCCTACCTGGAAATTGGCGATAAAGAAGGCGCGAAGGAAATCTTGCAGGAAGTATTAACCCTCGGTAACCCGGATCAGCAAAAAGCGGCGAAAGAGTTGACAGCCAGTTTGGCCTAAACTTCATTTAGCTCTCAAAAAAAATCCTGCCGCGCAATCGGCAGGATTTTTTTTCTCAAACGAGTTTTACATGCAAGCAATGCGCGGCGTTGAACGATGAGAATTGCCCTCGGGATTGAATACGACGGCGCGGCTCACTGCGGCTGGCAAAGTCAGGCCAACGGCTGCGGCGTGCAGGATAAACTAGAAGCCGCGCTCAGCGGCATCGCGGCAGAAAAAATTTCCTTGATCTGCGCCGGGCGCACCGACACGGGCGTGCACGCGCTGGGACAAGTCGCGCATTTCGACACCGCCTCGCAACGACCGGATTCGGCGTGGGTGCGCGGCGTCAACGCCTTATTACCGGACAGCATCGCCGTGCAGTGGGCGCAAGTTATCGATGCTGATTTTCATGCGCGCTTTAGCGCCTTGTCGCGCACTTACACGTATGTTTTGTACAATCATCCGGTGCGTCCTGCCTTACAAAACGGCAAGGTCGGCTGGTATCATGCGCCGCTGGATGTCGCGGCGATGCAAAGCGCGGCGCAAAATCTGCTTGGGCAACATGATTTTTCGGCTTTTCGCGCCGCTGAATGCCAGGCAAAAACCCCAATAAAAACAATTAATTACATAAATCTTCAACAGCGCGGCGACTACATCACCTTGACGCTGAATGCCAACGGGTTTTTGCATCATATGGTGCGCAATATTATCGGTAGTTTGATTTACATTGGCGCGGGTAAACAGCCCATGTCGTGGCTGCAGGCATTATTGTTGGAACAAGATCGCACACGCGCCGCACCGACTTTTGCCCCTGACGGTTTGTATCTGGTCGCGATAGAATATGCTGATAAGTGGAATTTACCCGTGTTCAGTAAAGCCAATTGGTTTGATTTCAAGGTAATCACATGACTCGCATAAAAATCTGCGGCATTACGCGCGTTGAAGATGCGCTCTTCGCCGCGCGCCAAGGCGCAGATGCCATCGGCTTGGTGTTTTATCCCGCCAGCCCGCGTCATGTGAGTGTTGCGCGCGCGCGTGAAATCATCCAAGCATTGCCGCCGTTCGTCACGACTGTCGGTTTATTTGTCAACGCTACAGCACAAACGGTACGCGACATATTGCACGAATTGCCGCTGGATTTATTGCAATTTCACGGCGACGAAAGCGCAGATTTTTGCCAGCAGTTTGAAAAACCCTATATGAAAGCCGTGCGCGTCAAAGCGGGCGTGGATTTGTTACAATACGCACTGGCGCACCGCACTGCGAAAGCCTTGTTGCTGGATGCGTACCGGGAAGACGCTTATGGCGGCACGGGACATACATTTGATTGGAATATTATTGCGCAAAATTTACCGCTGCCGCTAGTCTTATCCGGTGGTTTGCAGGCCGCGAACGTCGTGCAGGGAATACAGTCAGTAAAACCGTGGGCAGTCGATGTGTCGAGCGGTGTCGAGATCGACAAGGGAATAAAAGATACAGCGAAAATGATTGCGTTTATTCGCGCAGTGCGCAAAGCGGACGAGGAGTAACAGAAATGAATATGCAAGACCTTCCAGACGAACGCGGACACTTTGGTCCTTACGGTGGCATTTTTGTCGCCGAGACATTGATGCAGGCGCTCGATGAACTCAAAATCGCTTACGAACAAGTGCGGCATGATGCGGAGTTTCAGCGCGAACTGGCGCATGAACTGAAACATTATGTCGGGCGTCCCAGCCCGATTTATTTTGCCAAACGCCTCACCGATAAATGCGGCGGCGCACAGATTTTTCTCAAGCGCGAAGATTTGAATCACACCGGCGCGCATAAAATCAACAGTACGGTTGGCCACGCTTTGCTGGCGCGAAAAATCGGCAAACCAAGAGTCATCGCCGAAACCGGCGCGGGCCAGCACGGCGTCGCTACGGCAACGATTGCTGCGCGCTATGGCTTGAAATGTACGGTGTATATGGGCGCGGAAGATGTGAAACGTCAGTCGCCCAACGTGTATCGAATGAAATTACTCGGCGCAGAAGTGGTGCCGGTCGAGAGCGGATCGAAGACTTTAAAAGACGCGCTGAATGAAGCCATGCGCGATTGGGTGACCAATGTCGAAAATACGTTTTATATTATCGGCACCGTTGCCGGTCCGCATCCGTATCCGATGATGGTGCGTGATTTTAATTCCGTGGTCGGTAAAGAATGTTTATGGCAAATGCCTGAGCTGGCTGGTCGTCAGCCGGATGCCGTGCTGGCGTGCGTCGGCGGCGGCTCCAATGCGATGGGTATTTTTTATGATTATATTCCGCACGAAAAAGTCCGCCTCATCGGCGTCGAGGCGGGCGGTCTCGGCATCGCGACGGGCAAACATTCTGCGTCATTGTCTGCCGGTACGCCCGGCGTGTTGCATGGTAATCGAACTTATTTAATGCAAGATGCCAACGGGCAAATCAGCGAAACGCATTCGATTTCTGCCGGGCTGGATTACCCCGGCGTTGGGCCTGAGCATGCATGGTTAAAAGATTCCGGCCGCGCGGAATATGTCAGCGTCACCGATGACGAAGCGATGCAAGCATTCCATGATTTATGTTTGCTCGAGGGCATTATTCCTGCGTTGGAATCGAGTCACGCGTTGGCGCACGCCATGAAGATTGCGCCGAGCATGAGCAAAGATAAAATCTTGCTGGTGAACCTTTCCGGTCGCGGTGATAAAGACATCAACACGGTCGCAAAACTCGATGGATTAACTCTCTAAATTTCTTAATAAAAACAATAGCTTATGTCACGTATCGAACAGACGTTTTTACACCTCGCGCAACAAAAGCGCAAAGCATTGATTCCTTTTTTTACTGCTGGCGATCCCGCGCCGGAATATACCGTGCCGATGATGCACGGCTTAGTCGAAGCCGGCGTCAACATCATTGAACTCGGCGTGCCGTTTTCTGATCCGATGGCCGATGGCCCGACGATCCAACGTTCGAGCGAACGCGCGTTGAAACATGGCGTGGGTTTGACGAGAATATTGCAAGACGTCGCCGAATTTCGTCGCACCAATCAAGCTACGCCGGTCGTGCTGATGGGTTATTTGAATCCGATCGAGCGCATGGGCTATGCGAAATTTGCGCAAGCTGCACAACAATCCGGCGTTGATGGCGTGTTGGTAGTGGATTATCCGCCGGAAGAAGCCGATGAATTCGTGCAGCAAATGCGCGCGCACCATTTGCATTGTATTTTTTTATTGTCGCCTACTTCTTCGCCTGCGCGCATTAATGCCGTAGCGAAGCTCGCCAGCGGTTATATTTATTATGTTTCGCTCAAAGGCGTGACCGGCGCGGCGACGATAGACTTGAAAGAAATCGCAGAAAAAATTCCGCAAATCAAAAATGTAGTGAAGCTGCCTATCGGGGTTGGTTTCGGTATCCGCGACGGTGCGACAGCAAGGGCGGTGTCGCATATCTCCGATGCCGTCGTCATCGGTAGCCGCATTGTGCAGGAAATCGAACAGTCCGCGCCGCAAGATGCCGTTGCCAACGTCACGCGTCTGGTCAAACAAATCCGCGCAGAAATGGACAAGCCATGAGTTGGTTCAGAAAATTACTCCCGCCAAAAATCAAGCGTAATGACGGCAGCAAAAAAGCCGTACCTGAAGGCTTGTGGAGTAAATGTAATTCCTGCGAAGCGGTGCTCTACGTTACTGACCTGGAAAAAAATCTCAACGTTTGTCCCAAGTGTAATCATCACAATCGCATCACCGGGCGCTTGCGTCTGGATTTATTGCTCGATCCTGAAGGCCGCTTCGAGTTAGGTTTTGAAGTTGAGCCGATAGATAGCTTGAAATTTAAGGACAGCAAACGTTATGTCGATCGATTGTCCGATGCGATGACATCGACCGGCGAGACCGATGCGTTGGTAGTGTTACAAGGCAGCATTAAATCGACACCGGTGATGACCGCTGCTTTTGAATTTGAATTTCTCGGCGGCTCGATGGGCTCCGTAGTAGGCGAACGTTTTGTGCGCGCAGTGGAAGCCTGCGTCGATGAGAATTTGCCGTTTATTTGTTTCACTGCATCGGGCGGCGCACGTATGCAGGAAGGTTTGTTGTCGCTGATGCAAATGGCCAAGACCACGGCGGCGCTGACGCGTTTGTCCGACGCAAAATTACCGTTTATCAGTGTGCTTACCGATCCGACTATGGGCGGCGTGTCGGCGAGTTTTGCGTTTATCGGCGACGTAGTGATTGCCGAACCCGGCGCGTTGATCGGCTTTGCCGGCCCACGAGTGATCGAGCAAACCGTGCGTCAAACTTTGCCGGAAGGTTTTCAGCGCGCCGAATTTTTGCTCGGTAAAGGCGCAATCGACATGATTGTCGATCGACGCGAAATGCGCGATAGGCTATCTTGTTTGTTAACGCTATTAATGCGTCAACCTGCTGCTGCATAAATCGCTAGTCTGATGCCTCGGCAAACTCTCACCGACTGGCTCACGTATCTTGAAGGCCTGCATCCGAAAACCATAGAGCTTGGCTTGGCGCGTTTTAATCAAGTCAAAATTAATCTCGGCCTGGAGCCAACATTTCCCATCATCACCGTCGCGGGCACCAACGGCAAAGGCTCCACTTGCGCGTATCTTGATGCGATTCTGAGTCGCGCCGGTTATCGCGTCGGCTGTTACACCTCGCCGCATTTACTCGACTATAACGAACGTGTGCGCATCATGGGCCGCGTGGCGGATGATCGCGCGCTGTGCGACGCGTTTGCGCAAATCGAAACGGCGCGCGGCGATATTTCTCTCACCTATTTCGAGTTCGGCACACTCGCCGCTATGTTATTGTTTAATATAAACAATTTAGATGTGGTGATTTTAGAAGTAGGGCTCGGCGGCAGGCTAGATGCGGTGAATGCTTTCGATGCTGAATGCTCAATTGTCGTCAGCGTCGATCTCGATCATCAAGATTATCTCGGCGACACGCGCGAAAAAATCGGTGCGGAAAAAGCCGGCGTGATGCGCGCAAACCGCCCCGCGATTTGCGGCGACATCGAACCGCCGAGCAGTGTGATTGAATACGCAAAAAAAATCGGCGCCGATTTGCAATTGATCAACAAAGATTTCGGTTTTGTGAAAATGGAACAGCAGTGGCAATTCTGGAATCATGGCGGAAAAAAACATGCGTTGCCGTACCCGGCATTGCGCGGCACGTATCAATTGCATAACGCTTCGTGTGCATTGGCGGCGCTCGATGCGCTGCGTGACAAATTGCCGGTGTCATTGAACGATATCAAGCGCGGCTTGCTCGAAGTGGAATTGCCGGGTCGCTTGCAAGTGTTGCCGGGTCAGCCGTCGGTGGTGCTCGACGTGGCGCACAATCCGCACGCCGCTACGGCACTTGCCTCGGGTTTGGGCAATATGGGTTTTTATCAAAATACACATGCGGTATTCGCCATGCTGAAAGATAAAGACATCGCCAGCGTGATTAACGCGGTAAAACATCGTGTTGATACTTGGTATGTCGCCGGTTTGCCGGTTGCGCGCGGCGCATCGGATGAAATGTTGGCGCAATTATTGGACGCGGCGGGTGAGGGCGCAAAAACGCGTCGCTTCGCCAGCGTGTCAAACGCTTATGCTGCCGCCTGTGAAGCAGCGGCGCAAAATGATAGAATCATCGTATTCGGTTCGTTTTACACGGTGGCCGAGGTGATGCGGGTGGTTCGTCAATTTAAGTAACGAGCCCGCCACCGACGCCATTCAATTATTGGATGCATATGGCCACACCTCAATCACCTGAATTACAACACATCAAATCACGCAATCGACGCCGCCTGATTGGCGCTATCGCCCTCGTCGCCGCGCTGGTGGTGTTCTTGCCCATGTTGCTCGACAAAGGGCCGAAGCCGCTGAAGCAAGACATCGCGATTAATATCCCAGCCAAAGAGGGCGAGGGTTTTAAGCCGCTCAATCCGCCAGCTAAACCAGTAAGCGATAAAACAGCCGACAAAAAATCTACCGAGCCGCAAGTAGTTCCGCCTGCGCCCTCGATGGATGTCAAGCGTGGCGCACCGCAAACTGCGACAAACGATGTGACCAAACCAGCCGGGCCCGGACACAACGCAGTGTTGAAGCCGATGTCGAAAGTATTGGTGCCAATAGACGGCACGGTGGTTCCTGCTGTCGTTGCCACGCCCGCACCAACCCCCGCGCCGACACCAACTCCCGCGCCGGTAAAAGCCGTAGCACAAGAAAAAACACCGGCCGGAAAATTCGCGGTGCAAATTGGCGTGTTCTCCGACCCGGCTAACGCCAAGGAAATTCAAGCCAAGTTAGCAGTTAAAGGTTTTAAATCCAGCGCAGAAACATTAGCCGATGGAAAAATTCGTGTGCGCATATTCGGTTATGCCACGCGTGATGAGGCGGACAAAGCATTACCCGGTGTGCATGAAGTAGCTAAAAATGCTATCGCGATTAACTTATAATTATTAATATAATCAATAACTTACGTGACATTATTTGATTGGGCAGTGCTATTGATTATCGGCTTGTCGAGTTTGCTCGGCTTGATGCGCGGTGCGATACGTGAAGTGTTGGC
>JBEEJL010000005.1:0-9688 GCA_041169175.1 Pseudomonadota bacterium
TGAAAAAGCCAGGCAAACGCCGATGGTCATTACCAGCAGAAATCTCAGCGCAGACCAGCTCGTCAGCCTTAATTTTGATGACTACCATGGCGCGAAAATGGCAACACAGCATCTGATCGAGTTAGGCCATAAACGCATCGCTTTTTTAAAGGGAACGCCGAGCCATCCTGATGCGATAGAGCGCCTCAGCGGTTACCGCGCAGCGTTGGAAGAAAATAATATCCCTTACGACCCCAAGCTCACCACAAGGGGAGATTTTCTGGAAAGTGGCGGAGAGAAAGCCACACAAAAATTACTTGAATCAAAAGTCCCGTTCACGGCCATATTCGCCGCCAACGACCAAATGGCTTATGGCGCGTCACTTGCCTTATACCACCAAGGCATCAGTGTGCCGGCCGACATTTCGCTAGTGGGCTTTGATGACCTGATCACGTCAACCTTCTCCCTGCCTCCACTGACCACCGTCAGGCACTCCATCTACGAAACGGGAAAAATTGCAGCTAAATCCATCATCCAATTGATTGATAAGCAAATTCCGCAACCCGTTACCCCAGTGCCTGAACTAATCGTTAGAAACTCTACGCGTTTGGTTGGCTGATCAAACTACGCAGCAATAAAATTTTGACGAAAGAAAGTTTGACAGCAGTCCATCTCATGGCTATTCTGCAAGAGAAATGAAAGCGCTTTCATAATTTCGTCACTGCGTCTCTCGAAAGGGGAACCAAAATTAACGACGCAGTATGCCGCCGTCAAATAAAATTCTCACGCCTCTTCCATAAAAGAAGAATCGCTGTAAATTTTTACCTGCTCGTCTGTTTGTTCTTGTCGGGCGCGGCGTACGGTGCGACGCTCAACGTCGCCGCCTACCCCGCCGTTGATGAAATAGTCCGCGCAGCTATACCCGCATGGAAACTCACACACCCGGATGTCGATGTCGTCGTGGTTAGCAGAGAATTTAACGACCACCACTCCGCGATGACCACAGCACTAGCAACACGGTCTCATCTTCCCGACATCATGGTGGTCGAGGTGGGTTTTTTAGGTCGCTTCGCCAACAGCGGCGGGCTCATCGACCTCGCGCAAGCGCCCTACTATGCAAAACAATATCAAAGTCGCTTCGTCGCCTATACCTTCCCCCAAGCTACGGCTAAAAACGGTGCCTTAACTGGACTGCCTGGTGATATTGGCCCCGGCACTTTGTTTTACCGCCATGATTTGTTGCAACGTAGTGGCGTCAGCATCGAACAACTGACCGCGAGCTGGGATAGTTTTGTTGCGATCGGGAAAAAAATTAAAGCCGCTACTGGCGCTTACTTAGTCGCGGATGCTCGCAACTTAAAAGACGTTATCATCCGCTCAGACCTGAAATCAGGGGAAGGAATTTATTTTGACGCGCAGGGTCGGGTTCTGGTCAACACACCGCGCTTCCAACGTGCCTTTGCGTTAGCACGACAAATTCGCCGCGAGCGTCTGGACGGTAACGTTCAGGACTGGACATCGGAGTGGTCTGAATCGTTGCGCAGTGGTGGCGTGGCAACGCAAATGATGGGCGCTTGGTTAGGCGGGCATCTGGCCAATTGGTTGGCGCCGGAAACCAAGGGATTGTGGCGCGCATCCGAGTTACCTGAACATACCAACATCGCTTGGGGCGGCACGTTTTACACCATCCCCACCAAAGCGGCGCAGCCCAAGCTGGCGTTTGAATTCATCAAAATGTTGACGCTGAATCGTGAACGTCAACTGGCGGCGTTTCGAGCACAAGATGCATTTCCAGCTTTGCTTGAAGCGCAGGACGATAGCTTTTTTGATCAGCCCGTCGCTTTTCTCGGTGGCCAACTGGCACGTAAGCAGTGGCGAGATGAGGCGGCCAAAATCAGCGCCGTCCCAGTCAATAAGTTAGACTTTATTGCGATGGAGATTGTCAACACGGCGCTAGATAAAGTGCTCAACGATGACATGCCAATACCCGCTGCGCTAGCTGAGGCAAGTCGCTTCCTCGAATACCGATTGCGCAAACCATGAAATTGCACAACACCACGCTCGCACCCTATCTTTTTCTCAGCCCTTTCTTGTTGCTGTTCGCCGTGTTCGGCATTTTTCCGCTGGTGTTTTCGTTCTATTTAGCGTTTCAAAGCTGGGACCCGATTCAAGGCATCGACGCCATGTATTACGTCGGCCTGGGCAATTTCCGCTTTAATTTGGGTGATGATTGGTTCTGGAAATCGCTCTACAACACGCTATGGTTGGCTTTGGCAGCGGGCATACCGCAACACTTGGTGGCGATTCCACTGGCGTGCTTTCTGCAGCAGCATTTCAAACGCATGCGCAATGCTTTGGTTGGCATGTATTTTCTGCCTTACATCACCTCCACGGTGGCCATCGCTATCATGTTTTCGGCTTTGCTCTCCACTGACTATGGCGCCATCAATCTATTGCTGCGCACGTTGGCTGAAGTGCCACTGCTAGGCCAACTTCTGCCCAACCACAATATCGACTGGCTCAACCGCCCGGAAAACATTAAACCAGCGGTGGCGCTCGTGGTGTTTTGGCGCTATGTCGGTTTTAACACCGTGCTTTATCTGGCCGCGCTGCAATCTATTCCAAAAGAATTGTATGAAGCGGCAACAATGGATGGCGCCAGCGCGCGGCAACAATTCTGGAAAATCACCCTGCCACAATTGAAGCCGATGATGTTGTTCGGCGTGACACTAAGCGTCATCGGTGGGCTGCAATTGTTCGAAGAGCCGTTCATCCTCACCAATGGCACAGGTGGCTCGGACAAAGCCGGCATGACCACCGCCATGTATATGTTTAAGACCGCATTTGAATTTAACGACTTCGGTATTGCCAGCGCTATTTCCTGGATGCTGTTCGCGGTGATCGTTGTGTTGACCTTGATCACGCGCTTCGCCTTCCGCGAGCGTCAGTCGCCACCACGTTTGGAGCAAGCAGCGTGATGTCACGAAACCTACCCATGTCGCGTCTTGGCGCTTACCTGATGGTAGGACTCGGTGCGTTGATTATGTTGATGCCGTTTTATTTTATGTTCGTCTTCGCCACGCATACTCGAAGCGACATTTTCCGCTTGCCCCCACCTTTGATGTTCGGTGGTGATTTTTTCGATAACGTCGCGATCTTGACCATACATATTCCGTTTTGGAAAAACCTCGGCTGGAGTTTTTATGTTGCTTCGATCAGCACCGCACTGACGCTGCTATTTTCTGCTATGGGCGGTTACGCTTTCGCGATGTTCGATTTCCGTGGCAAAGCAGCCTTGTTCGCCTTGGTCATGGGCACTATGCTGATCCCACCTTTCCTCGGCATGATTCCTACTTTCATGATTATGGATTTGCTCGGCTGGATCGACGAACCGCGCGCGCTCTACTTACCCGGCGCTGCCAGCGCGTTTGGTATTTTTCTGATGCGACAGTTCATCACCGCTTCCATCCCCAAAACTTTAGTTGAAGCAGCTCGCATGGATGGCTGTAGCGAGTTTAGCATTTTTTTAAAAGTGGTTTTGCCTTTGCTCGGTCCCGCATTGGGCACATTGGGCTTGATATCGTTTATCGCTTCATGGAATAACTTCATTGGCCCGCTGGTCGTCATGCGCAGCGCCGAGCACTACACTCTGCCGCTGGCTTTGCGCAGTATGCAAAGCCCGATGAATGCCGAATGGGGTGCCATCATGGCAGGCTCCGCCATCGCTGTATTACCCCTGCTGATTTTATTCATGCTCGCTTCACGCCGCATGATTGACGGCCTCACCGCAGGTGCTGTTCGTGGTTGAGCCCTCTAATACTAACTAGATAAATTATTGAATCAATATGAAACCCACAGAATCAAATTTCACCACTCCATTGCGAAGCGCATTCCCGGATACATTTACTTGGGGTGTGGCTACTGCCGCATTTCAAATTGAAGGTGCATCGGATACTGACGGTCGTGGTGCTTCAATATGGGATACGTTCTGCAACCAACCTGGCACCATCGCCGATAAAAGCGATGGAAAAGTCGCTTGCGATCATTATCATCTATATCAGCAAGATATTGATTTAATTGAAGAAATTGGAGTTGATGCATACCGTTTTTCGATCTCTTGGTCGCGCGTGCAAGCCTTGGGCCAGGGGGCGTGGAACGAAAAGGGTTTCGATTTTTATGCTCGTTTGATCGATGGCATGTTAGCGCGAGGCGTCAAGCCTTATGCCACGCTTTATCATTGGGATCTACCGCAAGCCTTGCAAGATAACGGCGGTTGGAACAACCGCGAAACCTGCGCGCATTTTAGCGAATACGCGGCTGAAGTAGCGCGGCGCTTTGGCGACAAATTGGTTTCCATTGCAACCCACAACGAGCCTTGGGTGGTGTCGATATTAGGTCATGAAAGCGGCATATTTGCACCCGGAATTCGTGATCGCAAGATTGCTATGCAAACGGCTCATCATCTCTTACTCAGTCATGGCATGGCGCTGCAAAGTATGCGCGCAACCGGCACCAAGGCGCAGCTTGGCATCGTGCTAAACCAATCGCCTTTCTATCCAGCAACATCGGCTCCTGAAGATGTCGCCAAAGCTAAATTAGAAGATGGTCTATTGGTTCGTTGGTATATGGATCCGTTGTTAAAAGGCCATTACCCAGCTGACGTAATGCAACACCTCGGCAAAGATGCGCCTGACATTACGGCGGGCGACCTCGACATTATTCGTGCGCCATTAGATTTCATCGGTATCAATTATTACACCCGCCAAGTGGTCAGTGCGCAGCCTGACTTCAATCATGCGGCAAATAAATTACCGCTGACCGATATGGGCTGGGAAATTTGTCCAGAAGGACTGACTGACCTATTGGTCCGGCTTAATCGCGACTACCCACTGCCGCCTCTATTGATTACCGAAAACGGCGCTGCTTTCCCTGATCAACTTAGCAATGGTGAGATCGATGATTTGCCGCGTATCGCCTATCTCAAACAACATATTGCAGCCGTTCACCATGCCATTCAGCAGGGGGTCAATGTGAGCGGTTATTTTGTCTGGAGCCTGCTTGATAATTTTGAATGGGCTTCAGGCTACGAAAAACGCTTCGGCATCATCTACGTTGATTACGCCACGCAAAAGCGCTATCTAAAAAACAGCGCGAAATGGTACAAGCAGTTTCTAGTCGGTAAATAAGATAAATGTTTTTTTAGGAAATGACTTGTGACAACTATCCAACTAAGCGGCATACGCAAATCCTACGATGGTCATGAGATCATCAAAGGAATCGATCTGTCGATTGAGTCAGGCGAGTTCGTGGTCCTCGTCGGTCCATCCGGCTGCGGCAAATCGACATTGCTGCGAATGATTGCGGGCCTTGAAGGAATCACGGCGGGCGACCTGCTGATAGATGGCGTCAGAGCCAATGATATTCACCCGGCTGATCGCGGCGGCGCAATGGTGTTCCAAAATTATGCGCTCTATCCGCACATGACGGTCGCGCGCAATCTGGGCTTCGCGCTGGAAGTGTCGGGCAAATCAAAAGACGCTATCAAACAAGCGGTCGGTCGCGCCGCCGAGATTCTGAATATCTCGCATTTGCTCGATGCGCTGCCTAAGTCACTTTCTGGCGGTGAACGGCAACGTGTGGCGATTGGTCGCGCCATTGTGCGCAAGCCAAAGTTTTTCTTGTTTGATGAGCCGTTATCCAATCTTGATGCATCATTGCGCGGGCAAATGAGAATTGAACTATTGCGCCTGCATCAAGAACTCAACACCACGATGATCTACGTGACGCACGACCAGATCGAAGCCATGACCATGGGCGATCGCGTCGCCCTGTTACGCAAAGGTTTAATTGAGCAAGTCGGCGATCCGTTAACGCTCTACCGACAACCACGCAATGTGTTTGTCGCTGGATTTCTCGGCGCACCTGCAATCAATCTTCTCGATGCTGCATACCAAAATGACAACAGCTTGCTGGTGCAAGGCGGGCATAAGCTGACGCTACCATCCGGAAGTTCAACAGCAATAAAAAACGTGACACGAATTGGTATTCGCCCTGAAGATTTCAGCATTCATCATTCCGAAGGTATTCAGGGCAATATCGTGGTAACTGAGCATCTAGGTGACCATGTCATCGTACACGTGCAACTGCCTGGCGTGCCCGCGCTGGTCACGGCGAAGGTTGGCAGCGGCACGGAACGCATTCAAAATGGGCAGCCGGTGACCCTCGTACCGAGCCTGGAAAATATTCTGTATTTCGATGCAGCAGGAAATAACCTCATGCTTGACGCTATTGGTTAAGGAAACCAACCAATGAATCTGATACTGCTTAACTTAAGCAAAACTTCGCAAGCCGCGCTATGTCTGGCACTTGCCGGATGTCTTGCTACGTTCTCATTGGCGCAAGCCGACGAAACACAAACTCGCGCTATCGGCCTCGGCTCGGTTCGCTCAGCACCGAAGAGCGGCTTATTTTCGACCAGCGTGCCGCAAACACCCACGGCACATTACCGCACAGCGGCAATGCTCAAACAAGCTGCACCTACCAATCAGTGGTACTCCTCCGTCATGTTCACCCGTTGGTCCGAGCCGATACACGCGCACCCGGCAACTTACCGCGCCAGTGAAAATGGCTTTGAGATTGGCTATCCGGTTGAAACGCCTGTGGCGGAAGGCGGCGGGAGCAGAATCGACATTTCCTTCCCGCATCGCGCTGCACTCACTCTCGCCCCTACCGGTTTCGTACCGCTCGATGCCAGACTCGTCGGACGCGGTGATTTTTCTGCGAATATCTCCATGGGCGACGCGAGCGGAAATGCTTTGCAAGCCACCGTGGTTCACGGCAGCCCATTAAGTTATTACACATTGAGCGCGGGAGACCTGCGCATAAATCTGGCTAAAGGTGCGGTCGCCTGCTCGACTACTATTGACCCACAAGTTTTATGTGTACGTGCTTTGCAGCGCGAGTTTGCTGTGTTCGCGCCTAAAGATGCGCGTTGGATTGATATAGATAGCGAAGCGCCCAGTTTACAATTTGGTCCCTCCGGGCGATTTTTTTCAGTAGCCGTTCTGCCGGATAACAAAGCAGAAACGCTGGCGGAATTTAAGCGCCATGCCTATGCATTCATTACCAGCACCACCGTTGACTGGCGCTATGATCAAGCCAGCAGCCAAGTTCATACACGCTTCATTGCGACGGTTGAATCGCGCGCTGAATCTCAGACCACCTCCATCCTCGGCCTCTACCCGCATCAGTCTCGCGCGACCAAGGCCGACCTGAGTCAAAGCTATCGATATGCGTCGGTGCGCGGCGCCATTCAAACGATTGCCAGCAATGAATTCAGTACGACTTATCGTTACAACGGCGTCTTGCCGTATTGGGGCGGGCTGCAAAATGCGGCAGACAAAGAACGACTCGCCAACGTGCTGGTGGGTGACGCAGCCCGCTCGCGCAATATGTTCAGCAAACAACAAGGCGGCGGCACTTATTGGCACGGCAAAGCGTTTTCTGCTTTGGCACAACTGATGTGTGTAGCAGAACAAAACGGTGATACCGCTTTAAGCAAAAGATTGCTCACCACTTTGAAAGAACGTCTTGAGCTATGGTTCAAAGGTGAAGGCAGCAGTTATTTTATCCAGGACAATGCACGCATCGGCACGGTGATCGGCTCGCACGATGAGTTCGGCAGCATCTCGCATATCAACGACCACCACTTTCATTACGGCTACTGGTTGAATGTCGCCGCGCAGATTGCCTTACGCGATCCTGAATGGGTACGCAACGAGCGCTGGGGCGGCATGGTCAATTTGCTCGTCGCAGATATCGCTACCAGCGAACGCGGCCGCGCGGACTTTCCCTTCTTGCGCAACTTCGATCCCTACGAAGGACATTCATGGGCCTCTGGCGATGCCACTTTTGTTGACGGCAACAATCAAGAGTCGTCTTCCGAGGCGGTCAATGCTTGGGCGGGCATTATTCTATGGGCTGAAGCAACCGGCGACATAGCACTGCGCGACAAAGCGATTTGGCTTTACACCACGGAAGTCGAAGCGATTACCGATTACTGGTTCGACATGCGCGGCAAAATATTCCCACCCGCTTACGGCAAAGCCGTAGCGGCTATGGTGTTCGGCGGTCGCTACGCTTACAACACTTGGTGGACAGAAGAACCCAGACAAATCCAAGGCATCAATTTATTACCGATCACACCTGCCTCACTCTACCTGGGCCGCGATCCCGCCTATTCGCGTCGCTTCATGGCAGCGCTTGAACCAGCCAAGCGCGCCTACAACAAACGCGGATTAAGTGACGGCACGCCCGATGATATTTGGCAAGATATCTACGCCTCATTTTTGGCTTTGGCCGATCCCGATGCCGCGCTAGCAATATGGAAACCTAAAGGCGACACCGAATTGGGGGAGACGAGATCGCATACCTTGTATTGGATGCTGAGTTTAAAAGAAATGGGCACGCCGGATTTTTCCGTCACAGCCGACACTTCGCTCTATAGCGTGTTCCAAAAAACTGGTGGGCTTCGGACTTACTTAGCTTTTAACCCAAGTGATAAAGTCATAGAAGTGCATTTCAGTGATGGCAAAGTTTTGACTGTGGCGGCGCGTAGTCTGGGCCGATTAAATTAAACTGCTAGTTAAATCATTTTTGAGATTAAATCTCAACGCTTGAACCCAGCCGCCAATCAAAAGCCCAGCTGACGAATAAAGCCTTCAAAGGCCGGATGCCAAGCTTCAGGATTGCGCACAAAAATATAGTGGCCATTATTTTTGTCGGCGGGTAGATTCACAAACTCGGCCTTGCCACCTGCCTGCTTAAAAGCGTCAAACCACTGCTTTGGATAGCGAGTGCCCCAGTACCTATCGTTCTGACTATACATCCACAAGCTAGGCACGCGATTGGTCTTTCCATACGACGTAAACGCATCGCTTAGCTGGTCGGGGCGGCAAGGCTTTTCGAGATGTTCAAGGCTGCCTCCATCACCTCCCGATATATTGACGACGCCGATTACAGAGCTGAGTTCGCTCGAGGCCATCGCGATAGCGCCGATGCCGCCGAAGGATTCGCCGAGCACCAGACCGCGTGAAGTATCGACATAGGAAAGTTTTTCCGCGTAGGACAATATTTGTTTGGTCTCGCTGACTAACGGCGCGACGCCTCGAAGATAATTTTTGTTCTCGCACTCGCCGGTGTATTCCACATCGGAGCCGCCGGTTAAGCCGTAGCCTATGCGCGTTGGGATCAACACGACAAAACCTTTGGCGACAAAGTAATTCGCATTGGCCGGATATCGTTGCTGGCCCATAACGGCAAAGCGAATAGGGCTATCAGGACGTCCGTGATGAATAATGATGTAAGGCGATTTCTTTTGCTTCGTGTCGCGCACAATAGTCATCACCAGCTGATGCTCCACCACCACGCCAGCGGCGGCTTGGATATTCGCTGGCACGCGCACGGTCTCTTCGATAATCTCAGATTGGGCTGGCATTGGGCAAGCCAGAATAGCCAAGCCACTTATGATTAAAAATCGAAATGGTGTCATCACAAAGGAAAGTAGATATTGAGTCATGTTGATGTAGAAAAAGGATGTAACTAACTTTACCTGATTCAGCAAATTCAAAGGAATATTAGTGCTTTTTTGTGCAGCACACAAAACAATTGATTGCCATAATTTACACGCATAAATAATGACGTCAGCATC
>JBEEJL010000006.1:0-5129 GCA_041169175.1 Pseudomonadota bacterium
AGAACATGCGCGTGTTTCCGATCAGCAATTGGACCGAGCTGGATGTGTGGCAATACATCGAGCGCGAAGAACTCGAAGTGCCGAATATTTATTTCGCGCACAAGCGCGACGTGATCCAGCGCGGCACGGCGTTGATCCCCGTCACGAATTTAACACCGCCGAAGGAAGGCGAAAAAATTATTTCGAAATCGGTTCGCTTCCGCACCGTCGGCGACATCACCTGCACTTGTCCAGTCGAATCCGGCGCGGACAGCGTCGATGAAATTATTCGCGAGACGATGTTAACGCGTATCACCGAGCGCGGCGCGACGCGCATGGACGACCAAACATCGGATGCTTCAATGGAATTACGTAAAAAAGAAGGCTACTTTTAATGCAGACCGACAACATAGAATTACTACGCTTCACCACTGCCGGTTCGGTCGATGACGGCAAGAGTACCTTGATTGGGCGTTTGCTCTACGACGCAAAATCGATCTTCGAAGATCAACTCGCAGCGGTCGAACGCACGACAGCGAAACGCGGCGGCGCAGGTTTGGATTTGGCTTTGCTCACCGATGGTTTGATCGCCGAGCGCGAGCAGGGTATTACCATCGATGTGGCATATCGTTATTTCTCCACACCGAAACGTAAATTCATCATCGCCGACACGCCGGGCCACGAGCAATACACACGCAACATGGTCACCGGCGCTTCGACAGCGGACCTGACGATTATTCTCATCGACGCGCGCAAAGGCGTGCTGCAACAATCACGTCGTCACGCGATTCTTGCGTCGTTGCTCAACGTGCCGCATGTGGTGGTCGCAGTAAATAAAATGGATTTAATCGACTTCTCCGAATCAAGCTTTGAGACTATCCGTAAAGACTTCAGTGCGTTTTGCGCAAGGCTTGGTATTCCGCATATGTATTTTGTGCCGATGTCGGCGTTGAATGGCGACATGGTGGTCGATCGTGGTGACAATCTAAATTGGTATCAAGGCCCAACGCTTCTCGATTTACTCGAGACTAGCCGCGTCGCCGAAACTTTATCGCCGGCGTTACGTTTCCCCGTGCAATTAGTCAGCCGCCCGCAACTACCCGGCTTGCATGATTTCCGTGGTTACATGGGCCGCATCGAATCGGGCGCGGTCAGCGTCGGCGACGCGATTACCGTTTTACCGTCGGGCAACACGACTAAAGTAAAAGACATCGTCACCCTAAGTGGTTCGCTCAAATCGGCGCACGCGCCGCAATCGATTACGCTGTTGTTGGAAAACGAAATTGATATTTCGCGCGGCGACATGATTGTCCATGCCGACACGCAACCTACCGCGACCAAAGAATTCACCGCCATGTTGTGCTGGATGGATAACGCGCCGCTCAATCCGCAGCGTAAATATTTGGTTAAACATACGACGCATACGGTGAAAGCGGTGTTTACGCAATTTGATTATTTGCTCGACGTAAACTCTTTGGAACAACACAGCTCGCCAGAGACTTTGAAATTGAATGACATCGCGCAAGTACAACTCAAAGTGCAAAAGCCGTTGATGATCGACGCATATAAAAATAATCGCGCAACCGGCTCGTTTATTGTGATTGATGAGGCGACGAACCATACTGTTGCCGCAGGTATGATAAGTAAATGATTATATTAAATAATGCAGAGATTGTGAGGGTGCTAAATCGTAGAGTGAAATCCCTTCCCCTTCAAGGGGAAGGCTAGGATGGGGATGGGTCTCGCCCGTCGATTTTTGGTGGTTGGGAAGTGCTTTGCTACGAAGAGGAGCGCCGGGGGTAGCCCGGCGGCTAGTCACTTTTTTGCTTCGCCAAAAAAGTAAGAAAAAAGGCGAACCCGCCGCGCTGCTTTTTTTTGTCACTAATATTTTTGTTGTGAATCGGACGGCGAGAAAACTCGCAGGCACTTTCAAATGAAATTTGAAACACCGCGTAGCTTAAACAGCTTCTCGCCGACGGCCTCCGATTCACAACAAAAATATCTGCGGCGCAGAAGGGTGATCGATTCATTCTTCGAATTGGTAATGGATTAAGTACTGAACCTAATTCTATTTATGAAAATATTTATTGGAAAACATGATGAGTAAAGTCTATTTAGTTGGTGCCGGACCCGGCGCACCTGATTTGCTGACGCTACGCGCCGCGCGTTTGCTCGCGCAAGCGGATATTGTTTTTTACGATGCGCTGGTTCATGCGGATACGATAGCGCTGGCGACGAATGCAAAAAAAGTCGCCGTCGGAAAACGTTGCGGACAACTTTCCACTGATCAACGTTTTATTAATCGTATGCTGGTTGAAGCAGCAGCAAAGTACGAAACCGTGGTGCGCTTGAAAGGCGGCGACCCGATGTTATTCGGCCGCGCGATGGAAGAAATCGACGCGCTGGAAAAAGCTCACGTTGAATACGAAGTCGTGCCCGGCATCACCGCAGCCTTAGCCGCCAGCGCCGATCTGAAAATTTCTCTCACCGAACGTGGCCTCGCGCGCAGTGTGACCTTCGCCACGCCGCGTGTCGGCGCCGATGAAAAAGAAAATCATTGGATGCAGGACGCATCGTCGAGCGATACGACCGTTCTCTATATGGGCGTCGGGAAGTCAGCGGAAATCGTTGATGCATTGATCGCGCAAGGTCGTCGTGCAGATACGCCAGTTGTTGTTGTGGAAAATGCTTCGTTGCCGACCATGCGTAAATTTGTCACCACGCTGGATGCTTTGCGTGATGCTTCAAGCTGGGGCATTACCGGACCAGCCATTGTGATGCTGGGAGAAGTTTATCGGCGGGTTGAACAGCAATGCGATGAACTTCCTCAATCTGTTTCGTCCGCAGCATAACAACAGATTCTTCACTATCGTTCAGAATGACAGGTGAAAATAAATCGGAGAAAGAATCGAATACCCTTCTGCGCCGACGCTATTTTTGCTGACTATCGGGGGCCGTCGGCGAGAACCTGTTTGAGCTACGCGATGATGCAGGTATCGATTGAAGGTGAGAGCGAGTTTTCTCGCCGCAACTGGTTCTATAAAAGCGGCGGCAGCAGAAATAGCGGCGACAAAAAAACAAAAACAAAAGGCAGCGCGGCGGGTTCGCCTTTTTTGGTTACTTTTTTGGCGAAGCAAAAAAGTGACTAGCCGCCGGGCTACCCCCGGCGTGTTATTCAGCGCTCGAAACGTACAGCCAACGCAGACAGAGCTTACACCTCCATCCCAATCTTCTGCCGTAACACTTGTCCTCATTTCCCTTAAGACAAACCTTGTCAGCATTGCTACACTGAATAAATATTTCAGTTCACCTAATCGGCAAGCGTATGTTTAAGCATCTAATCAGCATTTTGTTTTTGTTGGCGTTCAGCACGGCGGCCGCGGCAGCCGCGCGCTTCGCCCCGGCATTCCCGCCGCCCGCTGGCGATTACCAGTGCTTTGCTTGGGCCGTCACGGGCACAACCAAAACGCCGAAGGGCACTCAGCAAACTTACGGCCAGACACGCAGCCCGCTCGGCACGATTACTTTGGATGGCAGCGGAATATACAATAATTCGGCGTACAAAACTTCGGGCAGTTATTCGTATAGCTCTAAGTTGGGACGACTCACCTTCAATAGCGGTAAGTTAGCGAAGTTGAAAGCTTCAGCAGAAATGGGCGAGCAGGAATATCGCTTGCGTTTTTCCCTAAAGGATAAGCAGGGGCGTCCCGGAGATCAGGGCGAGCCGGATCAAGTGTGCGTGCATCGTGATCCGCGCATCCGACCGAGCAAAGAAAAAGTGCCGGATTTATTTTCCTAAGATTTATTTTACTGTTTCACTAGCCACCGCGTTGCTAATCGCTTGTCCGGCTTGCTTCGGGCGTGACAGCGAATTGAAATCAGCAATATAACCATCTAATTTATTGCTTAGATGTGTGCGCTGTTTTGGTTTCAGCAAGCGATCGGTTTGCACTACTAGATTGATAAAATTATCCGTGCGTTGCTGCGAATAGGCGACATACTCCGGCGTGCGTCCTTGTTCGTAGTTAATCATCCAATCAACTAATAACGGCGCGAGTGTTTTGGCCTCGCGGTTTTTTTCGATAAGCGAAACAAATTCACCTTGGCGGCGTGCTCGGTCATCCACCATCTGGGGGTAATTCAGCGGCCAGGATTCAACTGTCTGCCGCAATTGTGCTTCCTGCTCGTCGGATAAATTGCCCACCCAATCTTCTATGCCTTCAATCACTTTTTTCACCCGCGCTTTGCGTTGCTCTTCTGGCGTGCCGTTTAGCTTATGTTCTTTGGCAAATTTTTTATTGTCTTTAGCGTATTTTTTTTCCAGCGTTTTGATTTGCTCGGGCGTGATGGTGGCTAACAATTCCGCTGCGCTCGGCGCGGCCTCTTGTACCAATCGCTCATAGCGTTTTTTGCTGGCCTCCATCAGCCATTCGACGTCGGCGCGTTGCAGCGGCTGGCGCGCGCGGATTTGCAAAGCCTTCAAGCCTTCGACGTATAAAGGGATTTCTTCGCTGCGATGCCAGGCCTGCAAAGTTTCCAAGCGGGTCTTTAACAAGGTCGTTTGCTCGCTGTGCAGATCGAAATAGCCATCGAGCATCCAGCTAATGGCGAAGTCGGCATTGTTATACGCCAGCTTGAACATGCTGCAGCCGCCAACCAGCAACAGGCAGACAGCTATGATGGCGAGTTTGAGATGTTTAGTGAAAAACATACCAGTCCTATGGCTTTGATGATTTTGTTTGAGCCAATCTGCCGACACAAGTTCCGTCTGTTGCAGACTGTCCTAGACCAATAGTGGTCCAGCAAGTTAAAATTCACTATATCAGAATCTTATCGCCCAAGCGGCAGCAGGAATCCATGCAAGTTTTTCGCGGCGTACCCGCATTGTCCACCGGCCCCAGCGCGTTGACTATAGGCAATTTCGATGGCGTGCATCTCGGCCATCAGGCCATGCTGGCGCAATTACGCAACGCTGCCAAACAACGTGGCTTGCCCGCATGTGTGATGACCTTCGAGCCGCACCCGCGCGAATTTTTTACGCCGCAGGACGCGCCGACGCGCTTGACCACACTGCGTGAGAAGCTGGAATTGCTGGCCAGTTTCGGCGTAGAAAAAATCTATGTTTGCCCGTTCAACCGGCATTTTTCATC
>JBEEJL010000007.1:0-2524 GCA_041169175.1 Pseudomonadota bacterium
TGGCGCGATAGGAGGTTTGCTGTTTTTCCAATTATTCCAATATATTCCTTCGAGAAAGGATGAAGTGGACATGTGGATAATCGCTGGCGCAGTCACTCCGGCGGTACTGTTAATATTCAATATTACGATAACGTTTCACATCGGCCTGGCAGGGCGCACTTTCACGGAGGCATCGCGCGAATGGTGGTCGCGTTTGGGCGGGCTGACGCTTCTGATTGTCGTCGCCTGGATAGTTTTATTCGCGACCGTGGTTTACACGCTTCCTTTGGTCGAAGGCTTGAAAGGGTGGGTGCAAATAACAGGATTAGGTTGGATCTTCAGCAGCGCAGCAGGCATCATTTTTGCGCGTAGTGCTAAGACCGGTGATAAGGCGGGTGAGAAGAGCAAATCTAATGTGTATGAGTGGGTAGCTTTGGCCGCGCCCTACGTATTCGTAATAGGCTTATGTTTTTTTCTCACTTATGCCTTGCAATTGGCGGCCATTAAATTTTTTAATATCTCGGCATGTTCGAATTTGGCAGAATCATTAACCGAAAGAGCTATATGCCAATTAGGCCAGCTGACCAACATGAAACAGCAGCATCCAGGATTTTCGCACTGGTTTAGTTGGGCGGGATGCGCAGCAGCGCTTATTTTAATTGCCGCGTTGCTGTCTTGGCGAGTGGACATCAATTTATTTTCAATTTATCAATATTATAAAAATCGCTTGGTACGCGCTTATCTCGGCGCTTCGCGCATGCGGCGACAGGCCAATACATTTACCGGTTTCGACATGAATGATGATTTGGCTATGACGAAACTGCAGTTGCAACGTCCGTACCCTATTATCAATACTGCATTGAATCTGGTTGCCGGTAAAGATCTGGCGTGGCAGCAGCGCAAAGCGGCGGCATTTTCAGTGACGCCGTTATTCACAGGGTTTCAGTTACCATCCGGAGGATTACGTAATGCTGGCGGTTATCGTAGATCCGCAGAATACTTGGGTGAGCCGGCCGTTACGCTGGGCCAAGCGCTAACCATATCGGGTGCCGCAGCCAGCCCTAATATGGGTTATCACAGCTCACCGCCATTGGCCTTTTTGATGACGGTATTCAATGTACGCCTTGGGCGCTGGTGCGGCAATCCTGGGGTGTGTACAAAGCCGCCAGCTAAATGGATCGGTTGGATGATGCGCAAATTGGGTTTGGCGGCGGAAGTGTGGCAACGTAAGGGTCCGCAGTGGGGCGCGTGGTATTTAATCCGCGAGCTGTTGAGCTCGAGCAACGAAAACACGTCGTTTGTCTATTTAAGCGACGGTGGACATTTTGAAAACCTGGCGATTTACGAGCTGGTGCGCAGGCGGTGTAAATTAATCGTCGTATGTGACGTCGGCGCAGACAAGAGCGCTACTTTTGCCGACCTCGGTAACGCTATGCGTAAATGCTATGTCGATCTAGGCGTCGAGATTGAAATCAATGTGGATGCGTTGCGTCCTAATGCGGAATCAAATTACAGTCAGCGACATTATGCCGTCGGCACTATTCATTATGATTGCGCAGATAGGGAATCATCGCTTGGCACATTGCTTTATATCAAGACATCGTTGTGCGGATCGGAGCCGTCGGACATATTGAACTACGCCAAACAGCATAAAGATTTCCCGCACGAAAGCACGGCCGATCAGTGGTTCGACGAAGCGCAATTTGAAAGTTACCGTAAATTGGGGCATCACATAGCGAAAACTATTTTTGCGTCGGCGCTTAAAATTGCGCGAGCCAATCATCATGCCAACTCACCCGAAAATGCAGAAATCAGCGCCGAAGCCTTTAATCGCGCGCTTCACGCCATGCAGGATGCGAGCAATGCGGACGCGTTATTAGCAAAAGCATAATTTCACCTATTGAATTTATCCTTTGTTCTGATGTCTTAATCGGGTAAGCGGGTGTAAGGTAAGGCTTACCAGTCTGACTAACCGGGGTAAATAATTAAATAGGGTGTGGCATGCAAATCTTGAAAAAAATCATCGCGTCGGTCATTTTATTTGGTTTATGTTCTGCGGCTGTATTCGGAGCCGACGTGCCTGCGGGCACGGCAAAGGCCACGTTCGCTGGCGGCTGTTTTTGGTGTATGGAGCCGCCGTTCGATAAACTCGATGGCGTGATTTCCACCACATCGGGCTATACCGGCGGGCAAAAACTCAATCCGACTTACGAAGAAGTATCAGCGGGTCGCACGGGGCATGCTGAGGCGATGCAAATAGTCTATGACCCGAAAAAAGTCAGTTACGAAAAATTGCTCGAAGTGTTTTGGCACAATGTCGATCCGACTATTAAAGATGCGCAGTTTTGCGATCATGGTAATCAATATCGCACCGGGATTTTTGTTCACGACGAACAGCAAAAACTTGCGGCTGAAAATTCAAAGACGGCGCTAGATAAATCGAAACCATTCAAAGCCGCGTTGGTGACGGAAATTACAGCGGCGACACAATTTTATCCGGCAGAAGATTACCATCAGGATTACTATATGAAGAACCCGATTCGGT
>JBEEJL010000008.1:0-4490 GCA_041169175.1 Pseudomonadota bacterium
ACCCACGAAGGCGCAGATGTAGAAAAATTTCTCGACAACGAAGTCACCCGTTATCATGAACAATTAGAACGCTACCGCACTGTCATGTCGCAATTAGATTTTCGACCAATCAAATGCGGCTTATACTTCCCCTTGTTGCGTGCTTGGCGTGAATGGTAAAAATTCAATTAAATCAATTAGTTAAATAATCAGGAAAAGTACATGAATCGCTTTAACATTTTACTCACCAGTTTGTTAATCATATTCACTTGCGCATCACACGCAACGGCAGCCGAAACTAGCGGTACAAAAACTGCGACACTAATCAGCAACAGCGGTGAAAAAATTATGATCGGCAAAGTGGTTTTCACTCCAACCGCGAAAGGCACACAAGCCGTTTTCACCGTGGACCCTAAAGTATTTGAAGAACGCTTCCTCGCCATGCGCCCGTTCATCTGCCTCGACGGCGATAAACACAGCTATTGCCACTTCCCCTACCGCTCACCGCAACTCATCACCGACAGCGATCTCACCGACCTCGAATACCAATTCATGTTTCTCAGAAAGCCGCGCAACTCCGTCAGCCTTGACCCGAACAGCGGCTTGTATTATGAATTGAAAAAAACCGCGAATGGGTTTGAAGGCGCGCTACGCGAAGTCGATATGACCCCAATCATCGTCCCTGAAGGCAACACTACAAGGCCGATCAAACGTGAAAATTTATTTACCTCCGACCCGACCGGCCATTGGTTACCGAAGTTGGTGATTGAGTAAATTCGCGGACGTAGGCTGGCGCTGGTTTTGGTAGGCTGGGGCTGATAAGCCCAGCGTTTAATGCTTGCATTATGTCGTTGATGTCGGCCTTTTAAATCCCCCCTACCCCCCTTTTCCAAAGGGGGGATGTTTGTGACAATTTTTAGCTCCTCTGATGATACGACGACTGGCTCGCTAAACCTTCCCACTTCCCCCTTTGCAAAAGGGGGATTGAGGGGGATTTTAGTTTTGCAATTGGGATTGATAGGCTGGCGCTGACAAGCGTAGCATTTTTCGACACAATAAATTCAAGGATAAATCGCCGGGCTTACCAGCCCAGCTTAGGCCATTCATGATTAACATTCCCTATTCGCATTTTTATTTATTTTTATTCGCTACGATGTTTTCGCTCACCGCGTTAGCGGCAAGCGCAGAAACATGGACCGAAGCGCGCTACACCACACCGGTGAATCGCTATGGACATTTCGCTCTGGGCCGCCCGCACGAGTACGCGCGCCTGACGGTGGCGACAAGTTCGGGAAGAGAAATACATTTTGACTTACCCGAAAACGAAGTGTTCGAAGATCTCGCGCCGCGACGGGTAAAATTAGCAGAGAACGAGCCGGAAGAAATCCTGACTATCGTAAGCCGACGCGACAGCGGTGCGCGCTTGGTCTTGTTCAACTTAAACAGCGACGGCATTACCCTAAGCGCGCAATCACCCGCCATAGGCAGACCGATGCGCTGGCTAAATCCAGTCGGCGTCGTTGACCTTGACGGCGACGGGCGCGCAGAAATAGCCGCCGTCATCACACCCCACCTCGGCGGCCCGTTGAAAGTATTTCAGCGTAGCGGCAAAGAATTAATCGAAGTGGCCGCCCTCACCGATTTTTCAAATCATGTTTACGGCTCGGCAGAGCTGGCCTTGTCCACAACGATCACGCTAAATGGCAGCCCGCGTCTGCTGGTGCCCAATGCAGCGCGCACCCATTTACGCATTATCGCGCTGGAAAAAAATCGGCTGATAGAAATGGGAAGATGCCTTTTGACAAAACCGATCACAGGACCGATTACTCAGGTTTCCGCGCAAGAAATTTCTGTCAGCGGGAAAAACGAAAACCAGTTAATTAATTTGAATAGCTGTCTGAAAAAATAAATTTCGGACACTTCCACTCTAATCAACCTACGATTGTAGGCTGGCGCTGATAAGCCCAGCATTATGGTAATCACAATTCGAGGTAGAAATGCTGGGGATATCAGCCCAGCCTACGGCTCTTAGTTTTCAAATACCCCTAATTTAGCATCGCCCTTAATTTCAATTTTCTTACCAACTAAAGTCGAGCTTTCTTGTTCTTCCAACCATACTGCAGAATAAGTATCGCCAAGTTCACCGCGTACTACGTAATTTTTTCCTGGCTCAGGGTTAATCTCTATTATTCCTTTAACCTGATATACAGGGTTAATGAGCGCAAAAGCTGGGGCTGCGTATTGAGTTCGAGCGATGATTTCTAAGCTTATATTCTTTACGGGAACTGCACGTTGAACAATTGATGGTGTCATATTTGCGCCTCGACCATTGTTGTCCAAAACTGTTTTAACTCTGCTGTTCTGGATTTGATTCCCATCAACAGTATTGACGTAATAAAAATCTGCTTTACTCATGCCATATACCTTAACAGAATCAATAATGTTTGCTGTAGGCCCCGTATAGCCATCTGGCAGAGCTGATTTATTCGGTGTAGCGCAACCTGCAAATAAAAAGACGAACGCAATAGATACCAAATAATTTTTCATTTTAATATATCCTTGTTGATGTAACAAAATTAGCACGGAATTTACATATTCTTGAGCGCGCGAGTGTAATGCCTAACTCACCCAAACCTGCGCGCCTTAGCCTTCATCGCCTTTAGAAAAATCCACCCCGCCGCAACCACAAATATCGCAAACCAAACCAACGACCACCCAGGAATAGTCAAACCTAAAAATTTCCACGCCGACGCTGCGCACTCGCCTTCGCCTTTAAAAATTAGCGGCAGCGCTTGCGCTAAACCTAGCGATTCGACCATGTAATCCAATCCAGGTCCGCATTGCGCCATTTGTTCGGGTGGTAAGTTTTGCACGTAGATATGTCGCGCGGCGATGCCGCCGCCGGTGAGTGCGCCGATGCCGATCAATGCGCTGTAAATCATGGTGCCGGTGCGTTTGGGATTATGGATGGCTGCGATGAGTGCGATGACACCGACGAATACAAACGCGACGCGTTGCAGAATGCACATCGGGCATGGGGTGAGATCTTGCGCGTGTTGCAGATATAAACCGTAGCCCATCAGCGCGGCGCAGGATAAAAAAATACTCAAATAAATCAATCGGTTACTGATATTCATGATTTGCTTCCTTATTGTGTATTCATAGCCATTTTAATCTAAACCTGCGCGCAGGTTTTTTGCGTTTATAAATCCGCCAACGCACGCAAATGTTCTGTCACGCTGCGACCTAGCGCGCTCAACGCGTAACCGCCTTCGAGTGTGGCGACGATGCGGCCTTCACAATATTTTTCCGCGAGTTGTTTTAATACTTTGGTCACCCAAGCGTAATCTTGATCGGTGAATTCGAGATAGGCAATGTCGTCTTCTCTATGCGCATCAAAACCCGCTGAGATAAAAATCATTTGCGGTTGGAAATTTTCCAGCAGCGGCACGACATGTTCGGTAATCGTTGCGCGAAAACCTTCGCTGCCGGTTCCTGCTTTCAACGGCAAATTGATAATGTGTTCATTAGCCGTCGCCGGATCGCTATACGGATAAAACGGGTGCTGAAAAGTCGAACACACCATGACGCGCGGATCGGCGGCGAAAATATCTTCCGTGCCGTTGCCGTGATGCACGTCGAAATCCACGACGGCGACGCGTTCCAAACCGTGGTGTTCCAACGCATGCGCGACGCCGACGGCGATGTTATTGAAAAAGCAAAAGCCCATGGCGGCGCGGCGCGTGGCATGATGGCCCGGCGGGCGCACGGCGCAAAAGGCATTTTCTACTTTTTTTTGTATCACTAAGTCGGTCGCCATGACTACTGCACCTGCTGCATGTTGCGCGGCCTGTAGCGTATGCGCATTCATGCTGGTATCGGGGTCGATGACGCGATAGCCCTGTGCGGGTGCGAGGTTCTCTATGAAGGCAATGTGTTCAGCGCTGTGTACCAGCAATAATTGTTCGTGTGTCACGGCGGGCGCTTGATGATGCTCGAGATAGACGCCAATACCCGAGGCAATCAGCCGATCATCTATGGCAGTCAATCGATCAGGACATTCGGGATGATGCGCGCCCATTTCATGTAAATAAAATTCGGGATGCGAGATAAAGGCGGTAGCCAAAAGCATTACTCCAACGAAAACTAAACAGCCATGAATATAATTAACAAATTACTTGTTGTGATTATAGGGGGAATTAGGCAGAATGACTCATGGTGCAATGCACCAAACAGCAATTTTCCCTATAGAGCATGTCATTATTCGGCAAGTAACAACAAAGGCTAATCAATGGACTACGCCAATCTCGCATCGATGTTCGCTCCGCAATCCATTGCCCTCGTCGGCGCGTCGGAGCGCGCCGGTTCGGTTGGCGCGATGGTGTATGCCAAATTAGTCGGGCGTTATACCGGTGAATTATTTCCAGTCAATCCGGCGCATCAAACTATCGCAGGCAAAAAATGTTTTGCTTCCGTGCGCGATATTCCTGTCGCAGCCGATTTGGCCATGA
>JBEEJL010000009.1:0-12157 GCA_041169175.1 Pseudomonadota bacterium
GACTTAACCGGTGTCGCGCGCGGCAAAATTTTAACGCGCGAAAAATTTACCGAAGAGCGCGGCATGCGCTTGCCCGAAGCGGTGTTGGCGATGACCGTGACCGGCGAATTTCCCTCTGGCGACGATGCCTACGATTCTGTGGTGCACGTGTCCGACCGCGATATGATTTTGCGCCCCGATCCTTCGACCTTGTGCCAAGTACCGTGGGCGATCGACCCGACCGCGCAAGTGTTGCACGACTGCTATTTCGCCGACGGTTCGCTGGTGGATTTTGCCCCGCGCTCGGTGTTGCGCCATGTGTTGCAAATGTACACCGACAAAGGTTGGGCGCCGATTGTCGCGCCGGAATTGGAATTTTATTTAATCGCCAAAAACACCGATCCCGATTTGCCCTTAAAACCGCCGATTGGTCGCAGCGGTCGTTCGGAAACCAGTCGCCAAATTTATAGCATCGACGCAGTGAATGAATTCGATCCGCTGTTCGAAGATATTTACGATTATTGTCAAACCATGGAGTTGGATGTCGATACGCTAATTCACGAAATCGGCGCCGGGCAAATGGAAATCAACTTCTTGCACGGCGAGCCGATTGGCTTGGCCGACCGCGTGTTCTTTTTTAAACGTACTTTGCGTGAGACCGCGATACGGCATGAAATGTACGCGACCTTCATGGCCAAACCGATGGCAGGTGAGCCGGGCTCAGCCATGCATATTCACCAAAGCGTGGTCGATATCAAAACCGGCAAAAATATTTTCAGCAATGAAGATGGCACAGCCAGCGCCTTATTTCCGCAATATATCGCTGGCTTGCAAAAATATATGCCGGCCGCCGTGGCGCTGGTCGCGCCGTACGTAAACTCGTATCGTCGCATCGTCAAACATTCGGCCGCGCCGGTCAACGTGCAGTGGGGCCATGACAATCGCACCGTCGGTTTCCGCGTGCCGTTCTCCGATCCGCAAGGGCGCCGCGTAGAAAATCGCGTGGTCGGCGCCGATGCGAATCCGTATCTCGCGCTCGCCGTAACATTGGCATGCGGTTATTTAGGCATGATGGAAAAACTCGAGCCGACTAAAGAAATCACCGGCAGCGCTTATGACCTGGATTATGAATTTCCGCGCGGACTATCCGAGGCGCTGGATGAATTGCGCGCTTCGACCGCATTGAAGAAAATTCTGGGTGAGCGTTTTATTTCCGTTTACACAGCGGTGAAAGAAGTCGAGCTGGCGGAGTTTATGAAAGTCATCAGCCCGTGGGAGCGCGAGCATTTATTGCTGCACGTTTAACTATTTATTTGGAGCATGATCATGGCCAGACCCATTGAACATTTACCACCCTTAGTCAGAAGCGCTGTGCAATACGACACCGCTGCGTTGCAAGCGCAAGATACAGCGCACTATATGCATCCGTTCACCGACACCAAAGCGCTTGGCGCAAAAGGCTCGCGCATTATGGTGCGCGGTGAGGGCGTGTATATCTGGGATTCCGAAGGCAAAAAAATTATCGACGGTATGTCCGGCTTGTGGTGCGTCAGCATCGGTTACGGACGCAAGGAGTTATGCGACGCCGCCTATCGCCAAATGTCCGAGCTGCCGTTTTATAACAGCTTTTTTCAGACCACGACGGTGCCTGCGGTACAGCTTTCCGCTTTGCTCGCAGACATTTCGCCCAAGCATTTCAATCATGTGTTTTATACCTCATCCGGCTCGGAAGGTAACGATACCGTGGTGCGTATGGTGCGGCGCTATTGGGATTTGATGGGCAAGCCTGAACGTCAGGTGATCATCGGGCGCATCAACGGGTATCACGGTAGCACGATGGCCGGTGCATCGCTCGGCGGTATGTCGGGCATGCATGCGCAGGGCGGCTTGCCGATTCCCAATATCGCGCACATTCAACAGCCTTATTATTTCGAGCTCGGCAACGGCATGAGCGAAGAAGAGTTTGGTCTCAAAGCCGCATCGTGGCTGGAAGACAAAATTCTCGAAATCGGTCCAGATAAAGTCGGCGCGTTTATCGGCGAGCCGGTGCAGGGCGCGGGCGGCGTCATTATTCCGCCGATGAATTATTGGCCGGAGATCCAGCGTATTTGTAACAAGTACGATATTTTGCTCGTGTCGGACGAAGTAATCTGCGGCTTCGGGCGTCTCGGTCGTTGGTGGGGTTCGGAGTATCACGGCGTCAAGCCGGATCTGATGACCTTCGCCAAAGGTGTGACCTCGGGCTATATTCCGCTCGGCGGCGTGATGGTCGGCGATCGCGTGGCGGATGTGTTGATCGAAAAAGGCGGGGATTTCAATCACGGCTTTACTTACTCCGGCCATCCAGTGGCTTGCGCCGTGGCGATTGCCAATATCAATATTATCAAAAGCGAAAAGCTGGTCGAAAAAGTCGATACCGACACCGGCCCTTATCTGCGCGAGAAATTTACCCAGCTCGCCGACCATCCCATTGTCGGCATTGCCGAAACACGTGGATTGATGGCAGGACTGGTGCTGGTAAAAAATAAAAGCAAAAAACCGGTGGAAACATTTGCGCCGGATTTGGAAGTCGGTATGATTTGTCGTGGCTATTGTTTTGCCAATGGCGTGATTATGCGCGCCGTCGGCGAAAGAATGATTATTGCGCCGCCGCTGATTATTACGCGTGCGCAAATTGATGAGTTGATTGCTCTGATCAAGCATTGTCTGGATTTAACGTGGGAGGAAGTGAAACGGCGTAAATTAGTCTAATCGTATAACTTATTGATTTAATTGAGTTTTTTATGTGTGCGTGCGTGGCGCAAAAAAATGACAAGGCAAACGAGGCGAATGAAAACAAAAATTCTGCGCACCGTATGCCCCCAGGTGCCATGACACGTTTAGTTGAACGCGACCAGCTCGCTGGTTGAGTTTTTTTCATAACTGATTTGCTATTTCTGAGGAGAAGACAGCATGGGTAGTTTCAACACATCAAAATGGGTAGGTGCGGCGCTGGCGTTGGCGTTGGCAGTGAGCTCGGTCGTCAGCTTTGCGCAGGAAGAAAAGGTCCTGAATATTTACAACTGGTCCGATTACATCGCGGACGACACGATTGCTAATTTCGAAAAAGAAACCGGCATTAAAGTTCGTTACGATAACTTCGATAACAACGAAATTCTTCACGCCAAATTGGTCGCGGGTAAAACCGGTTACGACATCGTCGTGCCTTCGTCCAACTGGGCAAAAATCCAGATCGACGGCGGCCTGCTGAAAAAACTTGACCGTGATCAATTACCCAACTGGAAAAATCTCGACAAGGGTGTGTTGGAACAAGTCGGCAAACTGGATGCGGGCAACGAGCATTTGGTCGTTTGGCTGTGGGGCTTCACCACCGTCGGTATTAACGTCGATAAAGTCAAAGCTGCGCTGGGCGATTTGCCTATGCCGGATAACGCATGGGATTTGGTATTCAATCCTAAATATGCCTCCAAAGTAAAATCCTGCGGTGTGTCCTTCCTTGATTCGCCATCGGAAATTTTGCCGCCGGCACTTTTGTATTTAGGTAAAAACCCCTATAGCAAAACCGCGTCGGATTATCAGGAGGCCGGAAAAATGCTCGCGGCCATTCGCCCGAATGTCACGCTATTTAGCTCGTCGGGTTACATCAACGATATGGCCAGCGGCTCGATTTGCGTCGCCTTGGGTTGGAATGGCGATATTAATATTGCCAAGCAACGCGCCATTGAAGCGAAGAACGGCGTAAAGATTGAAGCGCTGATTCCGAAAATCGGCGGCACTTTATTCTTTGACACGATGGCGATTCCGGTCGATGCGCCGCATTCTAAAAATGCCCATGCCTTTATCAACTACATGATGAAGCCGGAAGTGCATGCCAGCTTGACCAACAAAGTGTTTTACGCCAATCCGAATGCGGCGAGCATGAAGTTCGTTAATAAAGAAGTAGCGGAAAATCCTACCGTGTTTTTGTCGGATGAAGCGAACAAGAAAATGGTCGCGCCGACTGCGGTGAATAACGACATCCGTCGTTTGATTACGCGTCTGTACACGACGTTCAAGACGGGTCTGTGATGTAACACGTTTTTACACCGGCTCCTGCGGGAGCCGGCATTTCCCCGCAGGTGTAACGCTTCAATGTGTTGCGTATTCGAGGAAATGCCTCACAAAAGGGCAGGGATATGGCAGAGACCATCAGCAAAGAAAAACAGGAAAAACAAAACGCTGCCGCGCCATTCCTGCGCATCCAGAATTTAGTCAAAGATTTTGACGGCGTGCTCGCCGTTAACGATGTCACGGTTACCATCAACAAAGGCGAAATTTTCGCGCTGCTCGGTAGTTCCGGCTGCGGTAAATCGACGCTGCTCAGAATGCTCGCCGGTTTTGAAACGCCGACAGCGGGAAAAATCCAACTCAATGATTTGGATATTTCGCGCATTGAGCCGTACAAACGCCCGATCAATATGATGTTTCAATCATATGCGCTTTTTCCACACATGACAGTGTGGGACAACATCGCGTTTGGTCTGCGCCGCGATGGTATGAGCGCGACCGATGTATCGTCGCGCGTGGAGAGCATGCTCGAATTAGTGCAACTGAAAAATTACGGCAAGCGTAAGCCGCATCAACTCTCCGGCGGACAGCAGCAACGCGTCGCGCTGGCGCGCAGCCTGGCCAAGCGCCCGCAGCTATTATTGCTCGACGAGCCGCTCGCCGCGCTGGACAAAAAATTGCGCGAGCGCACGCAGCTTGAGTTGGTCAACATCATCGAACAAGTCGGTGTGACCTGCGTGATGGTGACGCACGATCAGGAAGAAGCGATGACCATGGCGTCGCGCATTGCGGTGATGAGCGAAGGGCGCATTTTGCAAATCGGTCGTCCGAGCGAAATTTACGAAACGCCGAATTGTCGTTTCGTCGCTGACTTTATCGGCAGCGTGAATTTATTTAAAGGCAAAGTGAGCGTGGATGAATCGGATCACGTCATCATCGATACGCCGGAATGCCAACACTACGTCGGTCACGGCATCACGGGGACTAAGGGTATGGAAGTGAGCGTAGCCATTCGCCCGGAAAAAATCCGCATCACGCAAAACAAACCGGACAAGCCGCATAACTGGGTGCAGGGCATCATTAAAGAGATGGCATATCTCGGCAGCTATACCGTATATCACATCAAATTGCCGAGCGGAAAAGTGATCAAGGCGACCACCGCTAACGCAGAGCGTCTGCCTGACTGGCAACCGACCTGGGACGATCAGGTGTACGCAAGCTGGGATGAATACGCCATGGTAGTGTTAACGCAATAATTCACTATGCAGAAATATCACAATAAAATCAGTCAGTTATTAACGGGGCGTTTCCCGGTTATCGCCGTGCCGTATTTTTGGCTGGCGCTGTTTTTTTTATTGCCGTTTTTGATTGTGCTGAAAATCAGCGTGGCGGAAATGGAAACCACGGCGATCAGCCCATTAGTCAGCTTCATTGAAGGCAAGCTGAATCTTAAAATTAATTTCAGTAATTTTGTTTCCTTGTTTAACGACCCGGAGCAATATTATTTGTGGACGTATTTGCGATCGATTGTTTTCGCCGCCGTGACTACCTTGTTATGTTTATTGATTGGTTATCCGTTCGCCTACTTCATGGCGCGCTCGCCAGTCGAGCGGCGGCCCGCGTTGTTGATGCTGGTGATGCTGCCGTTCTGGACATCATTCCTGCTGCGTATCTACGCATGGAAAGGCATACTCGAAACTAATGGCTTGCTGAATAATTTTCTGTTGTGGCTGGGCGTGATCAACGAACCGATCCATATGATGCACACCAAATTCTCGCTCATCCTCGGCATGGTCTATACCTATTTACCGTTTATGATTTTGCCGCTGTATTCCAATTTGGTGAAACTGGATAACCGCTTTCTCGAAGCCTCGGCTGATTTAGGTGCAACGCCGCTGCAAACTTTCTGGCGCATCACCATACCGTTGTCCAAAGCGGGCATCATCGCCGGTTCGATGTTGGTGTTCATTCCCTGCATCGGCGAATTCGTGATTCCCGAATTACTCGGTGGGCCAGAAACGTTAATGATCGGCCGCGTGTTGTGGGATGAGTTTTTCAGTAACAACGACTGGCCGCGTGCGTCGGCTGTCGCAGTGGTGATGATACTGCTGATCATCGTGCCATTGGCGATATTCAATAAATACGAAGCCGAGCAAATGGGGAGCAACAAGCGATGAGCGCGGGCAGCATCAAGCAGGGCGCGTTGAGCAAAGGTGTGCTCGTGCTGGTTTATGCGTTTCTCTATATTCCGATCATCACCTTGGTGGTTTTTTCATTTAATGAATCCAAGCTGGTAACCTTATGGAGCGGCTTTTCGCTTAAATGGTATTACGCGGTATTGCATGACAAGGAAATCATCAACGGTTTTTGGCTGTCACTAAAAGTCGCTTTTTTCACTGCGACGGCTTCAGTCGTCCTCGGTACGTTTGCCGCAGTGGCCTTGACGCGCTACAAACGCTTTGCCGGTCGCACAATGTTTTCCGGCATGGTCAGCGCACCGTTGGTGATGCCGGAAGTGATCGTTGGTTTAAGTTTGTTGCTGACTATGGTCACGATACAAAAATGGCTCGGCTATCCCGAGCGCGGCATGATGACCATCTGGATGGGTCACACTTTACTTGGCATGGCGTATGCGACGGTGGTGATTCAATCGCGTTTGACCGAAATGGATAAATCGCTCGAAGAAGCAGCGATGGATTTAGGCTCCAAACCGCTGCAAGTATTTGGCTTGATAACGCTGCCGTTGATTGCGCAATCTTTGATGTCCGCATGGTTGCTGACGTTTACTTTGTCGCTCGACGACGTGGTGCTGTCGATGTTTTTATCCGGCCCCGGCTCGACGACTTTGCCGATTGTGATTTTCTCGCGCGCGCGTCTCGGTTTGAATCCGGAAGTGAACGCCGTCGCCGCAGTGACGATTGCCGCCGTCAGTGCCTTTGTAATTTTTGGCAGTATCTATATGGCAAGAGCGGAGAAGAAAAAGCAACGCGAAATCAGTGCGGCGTTCCGTGAAGCAAATCAATAATTTTAATCAAGCAGTGATGACGTGAGTAAAAAAGTAGCGAGCAGTGAAAATAAAAATTTTTATAACCGTTTTAGTCGTAATCAAATGCATGGAGGATTCAAATGTTTAGCACTCGTAAATTAGTTTTAGCGGTGGCTTGTGTATTTCCACTATTGGCGTCGGCGCAAGATAATAGCGCCATCAAGCAAGAGTTGGACGCGTTAAAAGAAAAAATTAAACAACTGGAAAGCTCGATGCAAAAATCCGGTAACGCGGATAGCCAAGCCGAAGCCGACCGCGTGCGCGTCAAGGTCGAAAGCCTGGAAGATGACCGCGAGGCAATGGGCTTCAAAGGCCTGAAAGTATCCGGCTTTGTTGATCCGACTTATATTTACAACAAAAATGCCAATACCAGCAGCTTTGTGTTTATGAACGGATTTACATCACAAACTGGCGAAATTTATACTTATGACAATGCCTATTTCGGCACGGCCTTGGTGCGGATGGAAAAAGAGCTGGATGGCGGCAGCAAAATGCTATTAGAAATCATGCCGCATAAAAGCTATGGTTCGAGTTTCAATTTGGGCAGCCTGATCAATCAAGCGACGATTACCATCCCGCTAACTTCCAGTCGTTTCAAATTCATAGCAGGGCAGTTCGGCTCCTGGCCGGGCTACGAATATCAATTGCCCACAGCGAAAAAAACCATTACCAATAATTTATTTTTTGATTTCACCGAGCCAACCTTTATTACTGGTGCGGGTCTCGATTACACCGACGGCAAATGGATTTACAAAGGCATCGTCGGCAATCTGAATTCAGGCCGCGACAATGTGACGCGTGCTCCGGTCGTGCATTACCGCGTGGATTATTCCAAAGGCGAGTTTAACGGCTTTGGTTTTTCCGGTCTGCATGGTCAGGCGCCGGCGAATTTTGGCGCAGGTGCTTCGTTTGATCCCGCCACTGCTACTTTTGTAGCCGCTGACTCACGCTCGCACTTTGATTATTTCGAAGCAGATGGCTATTTCATTCGCGGAGATGTGACATTGCAGGGCCAGCTTGATTTCGGTCGCCACAAAAAAGCGGCATTCAATGGTGGTGATTCGCAGTGGGCCGGCATTTCGCTTCTGGGCGCTTATAAATTCACCCCGCGTGTTGAGGGCATTTTGCGCGCTGATTACATCGACAATCACAAAAATGGCGGCGGCACCCCTAACGTTGGGCTGATTTCTTGTGCAGACCCAGCGAACTTGACGTCCTGTGCTGCTACTGGCGATTCGGCAAATGGTTTCGGGCCTGACTTGTCTGGCACCAACCCGGATGCCGACCCAAATCGCGGCGCCAAGCGTACGGCCCTCACACTCGGCATGAACTACAACTGGAATCAAAACACGATTCTAAAATTTGAGTTGCGTCATGATAGGGCTGATTTGCCGGTATTTTTGGAAAGCAAAACAGGTAATTTTAATAAGTCGAATACGATATTCGGCGCATCGACTGTCATGAGTTTCTGATGCGTTTTGCCACAGCGGGGATGAATAAACCATTCATCCCCGCCGGAGTCTATAGTTAAGTATTGCCCCATGATGGCTGCAAATCGCCATTTTTTGCTTTAATGTTTATTCAATATAATCAAATACTTATGGATATCAACCCTACGCTTGTTAATTCCGGCTTATTTCGCCAGCAATGCTATATCAATGGCAAATGGTTGAATGAAAAATCCGGTAAAACTTTTACCGTACACAATCCGGCGACGGGGGTGTTGATCGGCACTGTGCCTGACATGGGCGCGACGGAAACGCGTGAAGCGATTCTCGCCGCGCGCGATGCGCAAATTCTATGGCGCGCAAAAACGGCGAAAGAACGCGCAGCGATTTTGCGCAAGTGGTTCGACCTGATGATGAAAAATCAGGAAGACCTGGCGAAAATCCTCACTGCTGAACAAGGTAAACCGCTGACCGAAGCGCGTGGCGAAATCGGCTATGGTGCGTCGTTTATCGAATGGTTTGCCGAAGAAGGCAAGCGCATTTACGGTGACACCATCCCGCAACACGCAGCCGACAAACGCATCATCGTTATCAAACAACCCATTGGTGTGTGCGCAGCGATTACACCGTGGAATTTTCCTAACGCGATGATCACGCGTAAAGTTGCGCCTGCGTTGGCGGCCGGTTGCGCAATGGTGGTGAAACCCGCCGAGCAAACACCGTTCTCCGCCCTAGCGATGGCGGCGCTGGCAGAAGAAGCGGGCATCCCCGCCGGATTGTTTAGCGTCATCACTGGCGATGCGCCAGCTATCGGCGGTGAGATGACGTCGAACCCCATCGTGACCAAAATGACTTTCACCGGCTCGACCGAAGTCGGACGCTTACTGATGAAACAGTCCTCCGCGACGGTGAAGAAAATGGCGCTTGAACTCGGCGGCAATGCGCCGTTCGTGGTGTTCGACGATGCCGACCTCGATTCCGCCGTTGAAGGCGCGATGATTTCCAAATTTCGCAACACCGGCCAAACCTGCGTCTGCGCCAACCGGATTTTTGTGCAAGATAAAGTCTATGACGCTTTCACTGAAAAACTCGCCGTTAAAGTAAAACAACTCAAAGTCGGCAATGGTTTTGATGACGGTGTGGTGCAAGGGCCGTTGATTGACCAACAAGCCTTAGCGAAAGTTGAAGAGCATGTCGCCGACGCGCAAGCGCAGGGCGCAACCGTCATCACTGGCGGCAAGCGTCATAGTCTGGGCAAAACTTATTACGAGCCAACCGTGCTGGCGAATGTGACGCGCAAAATGAAAATTTTTACCGAAGAAACTTTCGGCCCGGTCGCGCCGCTGTTCCGTTTTAAAGATGAAAAAGACGTGATCGAAATGGCCAACGACACCGAGTTCGGTCTTGCCTCGTATTTTTACAGCCGCGACATCGGTCGTATTTTCCGTGTTGCCGAGGCGCTCGACTACGGCATGGTCGGCGTGAATACCGGTTTGATTTCGACCGCAGAAGCGCCGTTCGGCGGGGTGAAGCAATCCGGTTTGGGCCGTGAAGGTTCCCATTACGGCCTCGAAGAATTTTTGGAAATTAAATATATTTGTTTAGGCGACATAAATAAGTAGTAGGAGCTCCCATGCAAGCACAAGTGAAATCCTGGCACGACCAGGCAGCAACGGCGAAATTTGACGGACGCGCATTCATCAACGGCAAGCGGGTGATGTCGCAAACGGGCGAGACATTTGATTGTCTGTCGCCGGTTGATGGCCGCAAGCTGGCCGACGCGTTTCGCGGGCGCGAAGCGGACATCGATGTTGCAGTAAAAGCGGCGCGCGCGGCGTTTGAAGACCGCCGCTGGGCCGGTATGCCGCCCGCCAAGCGCAAAAAAATCCTGATTAAATTTGCCGATCTGATGTTGGTACACAGAGACGAACTCGCGCTGATGGAAACCCTCGACATGGGTAAGCCAATCCAATACAGCAAAAACGTCGATGTGAATTCGGCATCGAATTGCATCCGCTGGTTCGGCGAAGCCATTGATAAAATTTATGACGAAATCGCGCCGACGGCTGATAACACGCTTGCGCTGATTACGCGCGAAGCGATGGGCGTAGTCGGCTGCATCGTGCCGTGGAATTATCCGATGCTGATGGCGTCGTGGAAAATCGCACCGGCACTTGCCGCTGGTAATAGCGTCGTATTAAAGCCATCGGAAAAATCTCCGCTGACGGTTTTACGTTTGGCTGAGCTGGCAATGGAAGCAGGCATTCCCGCTGGTGTGTTCAACGTCGTGCCGGGTTACGGCCACGAAGCGGGCAGTGCGCTGGCCTTGCATATGGACGTCGATTGCATCGCCTTCACCGGCTCGACCCGCGTCGGCAAACAAATCATGCAATACGCCGGGCAATCGAATTTGAAACGCGCGTGGATGGAGCTGGGCGGTAAATCGCCCAATATCGTCTGCGCCGATACGGCAGACATTGATGCAGCGGTCGCCGCGTCAGTTGGCTCGATATTTTTTAATCAGGGCGAAAGCTGCAACGCCCCGTCGCGTTTGTTGGTCGAAGCGTCGATTAAAGACCAATTCATGGAGCGCGCACTGAAACTTATTCCTCAATACGCGCCCGCTGATCCGCTCGACCCGAACACGGTGATGGGCGCGTTGGTGGATGAAGTACAAATGCAAAACGTCATGCGCTATATCGAAGCGGGTAAAAGCGGCGGCGCGAAATTATTGGCGGGTGGCGAACAAGTACGGCGCGAAACCGGCGGCTATTATGTGTCGCCCACCGTGTTCGACAATGTGCGCAACGACATGACCATCGCGCGCGAAGAAATTTTCGGGCCAGTGCTGTCGGTAATTTCGTTCGACAATATTGACGAAGCCTTAAAAATCGCCAACCAAACCAGCTATGGTTTAGCGGCGGCAATCTGGACACGCGACATCAACAAAGCGCACCGCGTCGCGCGTGCGTTACGCGCCGGTACCGTGCATGTGAACAGCTACGATGAAGACGACATTACCGTACCGTTCGGCGGCTACAAACAATCCGGCAATGGCCGCGACAAGTCGCTGCATGCGTTGGAAAAATATACAGAATTGAAAACGACCTGGATCAAGCTTTCGTAGAGAGAAAATTCCCTCCCCTTCAAGGGGAGGGTTAGGGTGGGGATGGGTGTTGTGAGGGAATCAAAGTAGTTTGAAAAGATACCCATCCCCCTCCTAGCCTCCCCCTTGAAGGGGAAGGGATATTCCCGCACTTTGGCAATAGGTCGGTGTAGAACAAAGTATCAACGAGATTAGATTAAATTGTTATAGAGGAAATTATCATGGACATGAAACCCAGCAACGCAGAATTAAAAACCCGTCGCGAAGCGGCCACACCGCGCGGCGTCGCGGTGATGGGAAACTTTTTTATCGACCGCGCGCAGAACGCCGAAATATGGGACGTCGAAGGACGGCGCTATATCGATTTTGCTGCGGGCATTGCCGTGCTTAACACCGGTCACCGTCATCCGACTTTGGTTGCCGCCGTCGAAGCGCAATTGCGTCGCTTCACCCACACTTGCTATCAAGTCGTGCCCTACGAATCGTATGTGACGCTGGCGGAAAAAATCAACGCACTGACGCCGGGCACAC
>JBEEJL010000010.1:0-4392 GCA_041169175.1 Pseudomonadota bacterium
CCATGTGGATTTTTCTGCGATTGCCCAAGCAGGCAAGGAGGTTGAGCTTGATCTTATCGGCTACAATACTCAGGCACAATTTCTTTTGGGTTGCGGCATCACTGATTTGATTGCTCGTCATGATGCGCGCGACGCGGCGCGCTATCTGCCGATTGTAAATGCGGTGCAACGCTTGATCAGTCCAGCAGAAATGGGCGAGTTGTTCAAAGTCTTGGCGCTGGGGAAAAATTTTGACCATGCTTTGCTCGGCTTCGACACTAGGCCGTTGCGACTGTAAGCTTTGATTCATTATGTGGCCGTAGCGTTGTTCAACAATTAGTGTTAACTTTCACTGGTTGAAAGGGAATTACTTCCCACGTTTTCATCGACTCAGTCAGTGAATAATTAAAAGTGTATATTAATCAATAAGTTATGAAAAGAGGTTTTCATGCCCGTCAGCATCGTTATCCCTAAAGAATCAGTATCCGGCGAGACGCGTGTCGCGCTCGTGCCTGAAGTCGCGAAAAAACTCAAACTTATGGGCGCAACATTGCGTATGGAAATGGGCGCAGCAGAACGCGCCATGTTACGCGATGCCGATTTTGTCGATGTGCAAGTTGTCAGCGGCGCATCGCTTTATACAGCGGCTGATTTAATCTTGCGCGTACAACCGCCAAATGAAAATGAAATCGACCAAATGCCGAATGGCTCGACCCTGATTAGTTTTATGCAACCGGGGAAAAGTCCGGCCATCGCAAAAAAATTGTGCGAAAAAAATATTACCAGCCTGGCGATGGAATTGGTGCCGCGTATTTCGCGCGCACAATCGATGGATGCGCTGTCGTCGCAAGCCAGCGTCGCTGGTTATCAAGCGGCATTGATGGCGGCGCAGTTATCGCCACGTTTTTTCCCGATGCTGACCACAGCCGCTGGCACGATACGCCCAGCAAAAGTATTAGTTATCGGCGCGGGTGTGGCTGGTTTGCAGGCGATAGCGACGGCGCGTCGTTTGGGCGCGCTGGTCGAAGCGTATGACGTGCGCGCCGCAGCGAAAGAGCAAGTCGAATCACTCGGCGCGAAATTTATCAGTGTGGTTTCCGGCGCAGAAGGTTCGGGCGGTTACGCGCGCGAGTTGAGCGAAGACGAGAAAAAAGCCCAGCAGGAAAAACTTGCCGCCGTGGTCGCGGTGGCTGACGCAGTGATTTGTACCGCCGCTGTGCCAGGCCGCCCAGCGCCAAAAATTATCAGCAGCGACATGGTGTCGCGCATGAAAACCGGCGCGGTGATAGTCGATCTCGCCGCAGAATCCGGCGGTAATTGCGAACTCACGCAAGCGGGTAAAACCATCTCTGCTTATGGCGTGACTTTGCACGGACCATTGAATATCGCCAGTACCATGCCGGTTCATGCATCGGAAATGTACGCCAAAAATCTGTTAGCCATATTGGGGCTGATGATTAAAGACGGCGAACTCAAACCGGATTGGGAAGACGAAGTGCTCAAAGGTTCGCTCTACACTCACGCAGGAAAAATCATACACGAAGCCACGCGCAAAGCCGTGGAGGGAGAATAATCATGGTCGAAGGTTACAGCGCACTTTATATATTCATGTTGGCAGCATTCACCGGTTACGAAGTGATTAGCCGTGTGCCGGTGATTTTACATACGCCACTGATGTCCGGTTCCAATTTTATTCACGGCATCGTGCTGGTCGGCGCGATGGTTGCGTTGGGTGAATCGACGACCGTCATGCAACAACTCATCGGCTTTTTCGGCGTGGCGTTGGCAGCGATGAATGCCGTTGGCGGTTATGTCGTGACTGAACGCATGCTCGGCATGTTCACCGGCAAGCGTGAGGTGAAAAAATGACCGGTCATATTATTCAGATCAGTTATTTCATCGCCGCCGTATTATTTATTTTCGGCATGAAAGGCATGAGCTCGCCGCTCGGCGCGCAAAAAGGCATCGTGTGGGCCGGCGCCGGTATGTTGCTGGCGACATTGGTGACTTTCCTCGACGGCAATATTATTAAGAACGTCGATCATCGCACCGTCAACTATATCTTGATGATTATTGCTATTGCCATCGGTGGCGGCTTGGCTTGGGTCAGCGGTAAAAAAGTGCAAATGACCGATATGCCGCAAATGATCGCGCTGTATAACGGTATGGGCGGTGGCGCGGCGGCGGCGATTGCCGCGACACAACTCATCGGCGGACATATTCAATCGACCACGGCAGGCACGCTCGCCGTGCTCGGCGCGCTGATTGGTAGTGTATCTTTTTCCGGCAGCTTGATTGCGTATGCAAAACTGCAAGGCATTCTGAAAGGCGTGTTCTCTCTGCCGAAGCATCAGTGGATTACCTACAGCGTATTCGCCATCGCTGTCTTGATGGGTGCTGCGATTGCCGCAACCAGTGGTATGTTCTCCTGGATCGTCGTGTTGTTCTTTGTGCTGGCGTTGTTGTTTGGTGTATTGATGACCTTGCCGATAGGCGGTGCGGACATGCCGGTGGTGATTTCATTATTTAACGCATTAACTGGTTTGGCCGTTGCGTTTGAAGGCTTTGTGCTGAACAACGCGGCGATGATTATCGCCGGTACCGTGGTCGGCGCAGCCGGAACCTTGCTGACACAATTAATGGCCAAAGCGATGAATCGATCGATTGCCAAACTATTATCGCCCGCACCCCCCAGCGTGGGCGGCGCGCAAGAAGTGGTTGGCTCTATGCGTGAAATCGGCGCGCAAGATGCCGCGATACTCATGGCCTATGCACAAAAAGTCATCATCATTCCCGGCTACGGCATGGCGGTTGCACAGGCGCAACATAAAGTATGGGAACTGACGCAATTGCTGGAAGAAAAAGGCATCGAAGTAAAGTTCGCTATTCATCCCGTCGCCGGTCGTATGCCGGGTCACATGAACGTGTTGCTCGCTGAAGCTGGCGTGAATTACGAACGCATCTTCGATCTGGATGAAATCAATCCTGAGTTCCCGCAAGCTGACGTGGTGCTGGTTATCGGCGCGAATGACGTGGTCAACCCTGTCGCGCGTACAGATAAGAGCAGTCCAATATATGGTATGCCGATTTTGAATGCGGACATGGCGAAGAATGTAGTCGTGATTAAGCGTGGTCAAGGTTCCGGCTTCTCAGGAATTGAAAATGCTTTATTCTATAAAGAGAACACCAAAATGTTTTACGGCGGCGGGCAGGAAGCGGTTAACAAACTGATTGCAGAAGTGAAGCAACTGTAAAATGGCTAGAGGGAAAAAATTTGAAAACCCGCAGGTAGCTGCGGTTTTCGAAAATTATCCCAAAGACGTTAAAAGTAAATTATTGTTGCTGCGCCAATTGATATTTGATCTCGCCGCAGAAACAGACGGCGTGGGAGCCCTGGAAGAAACGCTTAAGTGGAACCAGCCCGCCTATCTGACGGCGGCATCAAATAGCGGCAGCTTAATTCGCATTGATCAAATAAAATCACAGTCGGGAAAATACGCGATGTATTTTCATTGCCAAACAACTTTGGTGGATACGTTCAAAGAAATGTATCAATCAGATTTCACGTTTGAAAAAAACCGCGCTATCGTGTTTGACTGCGGCGATAAAATTCCGACAGCGAAATTGCAGCATTGCATATCACTGGCACTGACTTATCACCGCGATAAAAAACCTAGATAATTGAAGTAAGTGCGATGGGGCCGCAAAAACTTGTCGCGTCATACAGTCGAAGTCTGGCAGAAAATCCCGTTTAGCGAAGATAAGTTTCTGCCAAACAGGCCCAATACGAGGCACCGATGGGAATATTGCTGTCGTCGAAATCGTAACTGGGGTTGTGTACCATGCACGAGCCTTCGCCCGCGCCGTTGCCAATGAACAAATAACTGCCTGGCAATTTTTCTAACATGAAAGCAAAATCTTCGCTGCCGGTGAGGGCGGGGCCGTTGCGTATGATGCCGGATTCGCCCATCAATTCAACGCCGACCTTGCGCGCAAATTCGGTTTCCGCCGCAGTATTGACCAGCACCGCGTAACCAGGCTTCCAGTTCACTTCGGCTTTGACGCCATAACTTTCTGCTTGTGCTTGTACCAGTGCCTTGATCCGCTGTTCCAATCGCGCGCGCACCCCGCGGTCGAGCGCGCGCACGCTGAGTTCGAGTTGCGCGGTTTGCGGAATCACGTTGTTGGCTACGCCGGCATGGATTGCGCCAACGGTGACCACTGCCGCCTGCATCGGGTCGATATTGCGCGACACCACTGTCTGCAAGGCCATGATGATACTCGACGCTGCAACGATGGGGTCGGCAGTGAGCTGCGGCATGGCGCCGTGTCCGCCGATACCACTGAGGGTGATGCTGACGTAGTCGGACGATGCCATTGTTGCGCCATCGCGGAATACCAATTGTCCTGATT
>JBEEJL010000011.1:0-2630 GCA_041169175.1 Pseudomonadota bacterium
GAAGACTAACATTCGCACAGCAAATGTTATGTCGAAGCCAATAGGAGGGGGATGGGTTTCGTGTGAAATGTGCGCTCAAACCCATCCCCACCCTAACCCTCCCCTTGAAGGGGAGGTAAAATAACGATGCCCCACCTCCCACGAAAAAGATTTGGCCAGCATTTTCTGGTCGATCAAAGCGTCATTACTGCCATCGTTGATGCCATCCATCCGCAGCCGAATGACTTGATGGTGGAAATCGGCCCCGGTCTTGAGGCGCTCACCAAACCACTGGTACAAAAACTCAGGCATTTACACGTCGTCGAAATTGATCGCGACATTGTCACGCGGCTGGAAAATAATTATGCCAAAACCAAACTCGGCATACACGCCGCCGATGCGCTGAAATTTGATTTCGGCAGCCTCGGCTCGCCGCTCCGCGTGGTTGGTAACTTACCTTACAATATTTCCACGCCGATCTTGTTTCATCTCGCCGACTTCGCGCCCAATATCAGCGACATGACTTTCATGCTGCAAAAAGAAGTGGTCGAACGCATGGTCGCCGCGCCCTCAACCTCCGATTACGGGCGCTTATCCGTCGCGCTGCAATATCGCTTTGACATGGAATTATTATTTCTCGTGTCGCCGGAAGCATTCGATCCGCCACCAAAAGTTGAATCGGCGATCGTGCGCATGATTCCTAAACCCGCCACGAAATTATTGGCGCGCGACGAAATTCTGTTTGCAAAAATAACCACCACCGCATTTTCTCAACGACGCAAAACTATCCGCAATACGCTGATCGATTTTTTAACGCCCGACGATTTTATAAAATTAAATCTGGATTCCAAATTGCGCGCAGAAAACTTATCCGTTGCCGATTATCTGGCTATCGCCAATTATTTGCATGAAAAATAGTTCAATTAAATCAAATATTTACGTATTATTTACTGCGCTACTCATGGCGACTATGTTGGCAGCCTGTGGCGCAAAAATCGCGCCGCTGCAAAAGCTCGCCAGCGATGATGTCATTCTCGCTTTCGGCGACAGCCTGACTTACGGCACGGGTGCAAACGAAAATGAAAGTTATCCCGCCGTTTTATCTTCACTCATCCAACGCAAAGTTATCCGCGCGGGCGTGCCGGGTGAAACGTCAGCCGAAGGCTTGCGCCGCTTGCCCGATGTGTTGGACGAACACAAACCCAGGTTAATGATCTTATGTTTAGGCGGCAATGATTTTTTGCGCAAAATGAGTGAACAACAAGCAGAAAATAATTTACGCGACATGATCAAACTCGCGCGCACGCGCGGCATCGCTATCCTCCTGCTCGGCGTACCCAAGCCCGCGTTATTCGGCGGCGGCAGCGCCGACTTCTATCGCAAGCTGGCGCAGGAATTTAATCTGCCGATTGAAGAAAATATATTCGGCGACGTGTTACACAAAAACGAATTCAAATCGGATGCGGTGCATCCAAACGCGAAAGGCTATCGCTTGGTAGCTGAAGCGATTGCGGGATTATTGAAAAAGACCGGAGCAGTTTAATTTTATTTCGGTTAAGCCAGCACAACTTCACCGAACGGGCCATACCGTAGGCTGGCGCTGATAAGCCCAGCAGAATACCTGCAGAATTATTTATAAAACCACCACTGTAAATCCCCCCTACCCCCCCTTTTTCAAAGGGGGGAATCGGCGAAACTATGAACTGCGCCCTTCGTGTTGGAACTTCGCACATGGTATTGGCAAGCAGCCGAGCTTCGGCTTCTCACCTTCCCCCTTTGAAAAAGGGGGATTGAGGGGGATTTCCGCGTTATGAAAAATTCAAATGGACGTAGATAGTGGACTGATAAACCCAACAGAATACCTAGAAAATTATTTGTTAAACGCTGGGCTTATCAGCGCCAGCCTACGAGCTAGAAGGTGCGGTAACGCGGCTCTAAACTTTCCAACTCTTTTCTCGCCAAAATATAATCCGGATAAAGCTGCGCGACAACTTGCCAAAACGCCGGACTATGATTCATTTCTTTCAAATGTGCGACTTCGTGCGCGACGACGTAATCGATTAGATGCGGCGGGGCTTTGAGCAGGCGCCAGCTCAATCGGATTTCGCCTTTATGACTACAGCTCCCCCACCGTGTATTCGCACTGGAGAGCATGACGTGTGGATTGGGTACACCTAAGATTTCTGCATAATGATTTACGCGCGCGGTGAAATGCGGCAAGGCCTGTTGTTTGTACCACTTCACCACGCGCACAGGGACGGGCTGTTTGCTTTTGCTGAGTTGCATGACGGGTGTTGAATCGTCGAAGGCAAAGCCGAGTTGCTCCAGACCACGACGCGTTTTAATAATTTGTTGCGGGTTGATTTGCAGAATAATGTCGCCGCCCATGTAAGGCAGCTTTTCGCCTTCTTCCCACTTTGGTGGCGGTACGCGGCGCGCTTGCCACACATCCATCTTCAACAATATCCACGCGCTCTGTTCGCGTACGGCGTCGTGAATTTTTTTTCGGGAAGTAGAAAGCGGCGCGGAAACGACTAAACCTTTTTCGTCGATTTTGAGACCGATACCGCGGCGGCCGGATTTACGTTTGAGTAAAAATTCCACTTCGCGCCCACTCAGATCGATGACTTCGGTCTGCGCTTCCGGCGTGA
>JBEEJL010000012.1:0-4335 GCA_041169175.1 Pseudomonadota bacterium
ATCAAGACTTGAAATGAGTTAGCGTTTTTGTCCCCTCCCCTTCAAGGGGAGGGTTAGGGTGGGGATGGGTCTAACTCCGAACCACCGAACGCACATCGCAACCTTCAAAAACACCATCGCCCATTCCAACCTCATCGCATGGAAGTAGAGAATCGTGCGCAATGCGCACGCTACGCTATTTCTTTTTTCTATCCAATTCCCGCAAATGTGCCAGCTTCTCCGCAATCTTCGCTTCCAAGCCACGATCAACTGGCCGGTAAAAGTTCTGCTTCTCCATTCCATCAGGAAAATAATTTTCTCCCGCCGCGTAACCTTCGTCTTCATTATGCGCGTAGCGATAATCTTTGCCGTAACCCAGATCCTTCATCAACTTGGTCGGCGCGTTGCGGATATGTTCCGGCACCGGGCGCGAACCGTCGCTTTTAATGAAGGCACGGGCTTCATTATACGCGACGTAAGCGGCGTTCGACTTGGCGGCGACGGCCAAATAAATCACCGCATGCACCAAGGCCAATTCACCTTCAGGCGAGCCGAGTCGCTCATAAGTTTCCGCCGCATCCAACGCCACTCGCAATCCGCGCGGGTCAGCCAAACCAATATCTTCACTCGCCATGCGGATTACCCGCCGTGCGACGTAACGTGGATCCGCACCGCCGTCGAGCATGCGCACCATCCAATACAAAGCGGCATCAGGGTCAGAACCGCGCACGGATTTATGCAACGCCGAAATCTGATCGTAAAACGCATCGCCGCCTTTATCGAAACGACGCGTGGCTTCGGACAAAGCGTTTTCAGAAAACTCTACGCTGACCTGTTTAACTTTTGCAGTTTTAGCAGCCGTATGAATTTGCTCCAGCAAATTCAACAAACGCCGCGCATCGCCATCGGCCACGCCGATCAAACGATCACGCGCGCCCTGCTCAAAGCTCAAACCTTTTAATGCCGACGCCAGCGCACGATCAAACAACTCGCCCAATTCCGTTTCCGACAACGGCTTCAACACATACACCGCCGCGCGCGACAACAACGCACCGTTCACCTCGAACGACGGATTCTCCGTCGTCGCGCCGATGAAAGTAATCAGCCCCGATTCCACATGCGGCAAAAACGCATCCTGCTGTGATTTATTAAACCGATGCACTTCATCGACAAACATAATCGTGTCGCGGTTGTATTGCGCCTGATTCAAGCGCGCCTGCTCAATCGCCTCGCGGATTTCCTTCACGCCGGACAACACCGCCGAGATAGCAATAAAATCCGCGTTAAACGCCTGCGCCGTCAACCGCGCCAACGTCGTCTTGCCGACGCCCGGCGGCCCCCACAAAATCATCGAATGCAACTTGCCCGACGCAAACGCCAAGCGCAACGACTTCCCCGCGCCGAGCAAATGCGTTTGCCCGATCACCTCGTCAATAGTCTGCGGACGCATACGCTCCGCCAGCGGCGCATGCTCGGCTTTGTGGTCTTGTGGGGTTAGGAGGTCGGTCATGGAATTAGGACGTTTTGAATAACTATTGGATTATAGGTATATTGGTGTCTAGTTGGAATATATACAACGAAAACAACGAAATAACTTGAAGTACCCATTACCAACAATTAGCTGGGCTACCAAATCTATGTCTCACTCAATAAAAAAACCTAAGACTGTTTATATAATCGGCGCTGGGGCGAGCGATGAAGTTAATCTACCTGTTGGCGACAAATTGAAAAGCCATATCGCTAACGTATTAGATTTTCGTGCCATCAAAGGAGTGTCAACCCAAAATGGAGACGAAGTTATACGTGACGCTTTTCGAATTATGGCTGCGCAACAGACTCCTCCTACAGCGGATTACAATCCACTTCTCCGGACTTCTAGGCGCATACGCGATGCAATGCCACAAACCATTTCAATTGACAATTTTATAGATGCTCATAGCGAAGACAAAGAGGTTGAAATATGTGCAAAGCTTGCTATTGTCCGCACTATTCTTGAAGCAGAAGCCAAAAGCACTTTATTTATTGATAAATCTAAAGAGCAAAGACAGCTCAAATACAGCCATATTGAAAAGACTTGGTACAACAGCTTTTGGAAACTACTTTCGGAAAATTGTAAGCTAACTGATCTCGAAGAACGACTTGATTCTGTCGTGTTTATCATATTCAATTACGATCGCTGCATTGAGCATTTCCTCTTTCATTCGGTTCAAAATTATTACAGCATTAGCGAAGCGGAAGCAGCGCAATTATTACTACGCCTAGAGATATATCATCCTTATGGCACAGTTGGTAAGCTCCCGTGGCAAATTCCTAATCAAACGGTTGACAGTGTTGACGCTGCAATTGGGTATGGAGATACACCTAATGGAGCACAGCTAATAAGCTTAGCGAAACAAATTAAAACTTTTTCTGAGGGCAGTAATAATGTTACTAGTGACGTAGATAACATTCGTTTAAATGTAATGTCAGCGAATCGGCTAGTTTTTCTTGGTTTCGCTTTCCACAAACTTAATTTAGATCTATTGTTGTTAAATGAACCTACTACTGAGGCGCCCCCAATACGGGCTGTATTTTCAACTGGCTATGGATTAGCCCCAAGCGACAAGCAATTAATATCGTCTGAACTAGCAACAAGAGGGGACATTTCTGGCTCTACGATTTATCTTCAAAATGAACATAAGTGTTTTGAACTATTTAAAGCATACTGGAGGAGTTTGGCTTTCAATTGAATTCGCGTAACGTGCGTAGCCCAGTTTGAGCGCAGTAAACGTAGCCCGGATAAAGCGTAGCAAGCGTAGCCCAGATGAAGCGTAGCGCAATCCGGGGAAATCTTCGTCACAACAATGAAACCCGGATTACGCTACGCTGCATCCAGGCTACATTTATATTATTTCAAAGCCGTTCATTTTGAGGAGACAATCATGAGCAATATCGTTGGTGGGTGTTTGTGCGGCGCGATTCGTTACACATCAAAATCTCAACCGCTGTTGACCGCCGTTTGTAACTGCAAAAAGTGTCAGCGCCAAACCGGCACGTCCTTTTCTATATTGGTAGCCATACCAAAAGGCTCACTCGAATTCTCTGGCGGCAAACCAGCGACTTATAACGATACCGGCGGCAGCGGTTTGCCGGTGTTGCGACACTTCTGCGCGAAATGCGGTTCGCCGGTGTATTCGGAAGTGGCGGCCACGCCGACGATGGATTGGGTCAAGGCCGGCACACTCGACGATGCGACGTGGCTGCAACCGCAAGTCAGCATATGGTGCGACTCCGCCCAGCCTTGGGTGAAAATGGGCGAAGGCGTTGCGTGCTTTCCGCAAAATCCCCCGGCGGGCTGATAAATAACAAGAGCAAGCGTAGCCTGGATGCAGCGTAACGCAATCCGGAGACATCTGCGTCGCAGCAGTGAAACCTAGATTACGCTACGCCTCATCTGGGCTACATTATCTAGCGACGGCTGCAAGACGTGGGAAGAAAATTGGTTTATGGAATGGATGCGTGCGAAAGCGTGAGAAACAAGCGTAACTCGACCCCGGATCGCTTATCAGGAGAAAAAAATGAAAATACTGCTTATCGGTGCGACTGGACAAGTTGGTTATGCGCTCACGCATGCACTGGCTGCTGCGGGCCACGACACAACCGTCTTGGTGCGCAAAGTCGGCGAGCTTACATTTCCAAAAAGCGTTCGCGTTGTGGCTGAGCCAGAATTCAACGAAGCCAGTTTCGCACGTCTGTTGCCTGATATAGATTGTGCGATTTATGGTATTGGTTTGCCCGAGCAATTTACTTTCGACAATAAAATTTTCGAGCGCGTGAATCTAGATTTATTCAAAACATTTCTCACGGCAATGGAAAAATCCACTTTGCGGCGGCTGGTCTATATTTCCACCTACGAAGTTTTCGAAGCGCAAGATGGCATGATCCGCACCAGCCATCCCATCTCCAAGCTCGACGGCTTGTCGCACTATTTCCGCGCGATGACGCAGGCCTATACCGAAGTGCTGGCATTTGCCAAACGCACAGGCACCAAGCTCACCACCATTCATCCCGGAGCACTGTACGGCGGACGCAATACCAGCGAAGGCATTACTAATGTCGTCGAAAACCTGCTGAACTGGCGTTTATGGAAATTACCCAATGTGTTGCCGGGACGCTTTCCGGTGGTACACGCCGATTCATTGGCAACGGCCATAGTCAATTCGCTCAATCACGAAGGCGCGTTCATAGTCAGCGACGAAATGACTTCCCTGAAATCCTTGTCGCAAACACTGCGTAAGCTGACGAAAAGTTATGTTCCGCCGCAACTTCCGGCGGGCCTGGTATATGCCGCCATCGCGCCGCTGGAAGCGCTGGGAC
>JBEEJL010000013.1:0-4579 GCA_041169175.1 Pseudomonadota bacterium
ACAACGTCTATCGTGGGAATTGCTCGAAACATTCCGCGATGCCGCTGCGCAAACCGGCATCCCCAACACTAACGACTTTAATCGCGGCGACAACGAAGGCTGCGGCTATTTTGACGTCAATCAAAAACGCGGCGTGCGCTGGAATGCGTCGAAAGCGTTTTTGCATCCGATTATCAATCGGCCTAACCTGCGCGTCATTACCAAGGCGCAAGTGAAAAAGCTGCGCGTCGAAAACAAACGCGTGGTTGGCGTGGAATTTTTTCAAGGCAACGAAGTGAATTTTGCTGCAGCGAATGTCGAAACTGTGCTCGCTGCAGGCACGATTGGTTCACCACAAATTTTGCAGCTTTCCGGCATCGGCCCCGCCGCTTTATTACAGCAATACGGCATCCCCGTCGCGCATGAGTTGGCGGGCGTCGGTGAAAATCTGCAAGATCATTTGCAGCTGCGCATGATTTACAAAGTCAAAAATGTGCGCACGCTGAATACCATTGCTAATAGCATCAGCGGCAAAATCAGCATGGGCCTCGAATACGCGTTCAAACGGCGCGGCCCGTTGACCATGGCGCCCTCGCAACTCGGCGCGTTCGCCAAGTCTGACCCATCGCAAACCAGCGCCAACATCCAGTATCATATTCAACCCTTGTCGCTGGATAAATTCGGCGAGCCGCTGCATGCCTTCCCCGCGTTCACTGCCTCAGTATGCAACTTGCGTCCTACTTCGCGCGGCAGCGTGAAAATTAAATCGGCCGATGCGTTGGCCGCACCGGCGATTTCGCCCAACTATCTCAACACCGATGCCGACAAAAAAGTCGCAGCCGATTCCCTACGCCTCACAAGAAAAATTGTCGCCGCACCTGCGCTACAAAAATATTTCCCGGAAGAAATTTTGCCCGGCCCGTCAACACAAAGTGATAGCGAATTAGCCAAAGCCGCAGGCGATATCGGCACCACGATTTTTCATCCGGTCGGAACCTGCAAAATGGGCAGCGATGCAAATGCGGTGGTCGATGCGCGCTTGCGTGTGCACGGCATCGCCGGTTTGCGTGTAATCGATGCGTCGATTATGCCGACCATCGTTTCCGGCAATACCAATTCACCGACGCTGATGATTGCTGAAAGAGGCAGCGACATGCTGCGTGAGGACCGCAGAAAATAAAGCGGTTATCATTCTGAGCACAGCGAAGAATCTGCTTTTGAGATGGCTCAGGCACCGGCAACAGCAGGTCCTTCACTATCGTTCAGGATGACAAAAGGTTGTTGTCATTCTGAGCGCAGCGAAGAATCTGCTTTTCAGACGGTTCAGACATGGTTAACAGCAGATCTTTCACTGTCGTTCAGGATGACAAATGGCCGTTGTCATTCTGAGGGCTTGCCCGAAGAATCTGCTTTTCGCTCGTTCAGTCAACGACGGAAACAAATCCATCAATATCATTCAGGACGACTTTAATAGACTTTAGTGATTTTGAAGCCCTGCTGCTCCAGCAAACTTAACATGCCACGTTCGCCATAAAGATGTAACGCACCGCAAGCTGCAAACGCATTGCCTTTTTTCAACAATGGCAACAAGCGTTCGGCCATGACTTTGCTGCGACCAAATAATATGCGCGATAAAAATTCCTGCTCTTGCGTTGCACTGACTTTACCGCCTGGAAATGCCAATCGCGACAAAGCCATCAAGCGTGCGAGATCGCGATCGAGATAGGCGGCTATCATGCTTTTAATTTCGTTCTGAATTTTGTGCTGGTTAGTTTGCACATGGCCAAGCAAGGCAATCTGCGTGGGCTGCGACATGCCATTAAATGCAGCAATTTGTTCGTCTATGGTTTCCAACGATACGATGGTTTTTTTATGCTGATCGGCAACGCGCAATAGCATTTGATCCAGCACCAAACCACTTCGCTTGGGCGGCTGTTGCAAGGTCAACATTGCCGCCCAAGGCTTGAAACGCGGGCGCACATCTTCCGGAATATTTCGTTGCGCGAGCAGGTCGTCGATCAGACGGTAATTATCGTTACCGAGCAAAGCGGGTAATTGCGGTTCTGCGAACAGCATGGCCGCATTAAAGCGACGTGCAGAATCTTTATCATTAATCGCTTCCGCAGCAAAAATCTCTGCTGCATTAAATACATTTGTCACCGCAGCAGGCACGGCCAACACATCGGTATCGTCCACATGGATGGTGCCAAACAAATAGCTTGGCGGGGTATTGTTAGATTCGATTTTCCACAACAGACCCTGCTCAAATTTACTTTCCGCCGCCATAACCTGGGTCGCGAAGAATAGTCCAGCCAGCAGGTATAAAAGTTGTTTCATACTCATTTCTTTGGATTGAAAAAGAAGTATGTAATCTGACTGCCAGATGCGCAGTCGGTTCATCAATAAAGCATCAAGCCGCCACTTTTTCCGCAATATCAATCACCAAAGCAGGCTGCTCGCTATCAGTGAAAGCAAAGGTCACATCTTGCGCACCGAAGCCGCGCGCGATCGAGCGCAAGGTACGCTCGGCCGATTGATGCAAATCGGTTTCCAGCTTTTTGATCATCAACCTTGCTTGTTCTTCTGCGTGTGATCGCGCGGCAGCGATAAGTTTGTTTTTATTTTCTTCGCTAAACCCCGTAGGAAAAAAACCATTGAGCAAATCCGGCAACAGCCAAGGCAATACCTTGGCTTTTTGCTCGTCGTATAAATGAATATCACGGATGGTGATGTTGTGCTGGCAGGGCGGCAAGGTCACATGAAATCGGCCCGGCCCGCGATTAACAATGGCAAACGCATTGCTGCGCAAGTTGTAACGAAACTCAATTTCAAACTCAAAGATCATCGCCATTTTTTTCTTCGACAACACCCAGCTCAAATACTTCGAGCCAAACTCGCCCCAGCTATGGTCGGTCTCGGTGACGATTTCCTTGGTAAAAACTTTATACACCGACAACTCACCAATCGCGCGCATCTCTTCAATACTGCCATGCACATGCACTTGCGACGATGCAGGCTTCATGCGCCATGCGCGGACGAGAAATATCGCGGCGATTACTAAAGCGATCAGCAGCAAAAGTAAGATCATGAGCCCCGTGTTTTCCATAATATTTATACAATCTGATTTAAATGAAAAATTACTTTACCATGAATGGTATAGCCTGGCGAAATAGCCGAAATTTTAACTGTACGATTGTTATAATATTTTCATCGTTCAATTTTTGCTGTGGACTTGTGCGTTGGCGCTATAGATAGTTAATCAACTTTACCAACACGAAACGAGAAACGACATGACCTCCATCGCCGACCTCCGCAAAGACTACAAACTCGCCTCCCTCGATGAAAGCGATCTCGACCGTGACCCGGTCGCGCAATTCGATCATTGGTTGAACGACGCACTCAAAGCCGAATTGCCCGAGCCGACGGCGATGACCATGGCGACGGTGACGGCGGACGGCAAGCCGTCGGCGCGGATTGTGTTGTTGAAATCGTTTGATGCGAGCGGATTTACTTTTTACACCAATTACGACAGCCGCAAAGGCCGCGAGCTGGCCGCGCATCCACATGCCTGCCTGGTATTCCATTGGGTCGAACTGGAGCGGCAGGTGCGCATTGAGGGCCGCGTGGAGAAGGCACCCGTACAAGACGCTGACGCCTACTTTGCCAGCCGGCCCTTATTGAGCCGCGTTGGCGCGACCGTATCGCCGCAAAGTCAGGTAATTCAAAGTCGCCAATGGCTGGAACAGGAGTTTGCAGCAGCGCAAACGCGCTTGGGCGACTCGCCGCCGCGTCCGGAACATTGGGGCGGCTACCGAGTCATTCCGACATTACTGGAGTTCTGGCAAGGCCGCAGAAGCCGCTTGCATGACCGTTTGCAATATCGGCGGGTTGGCGATAAATGGTTGATTGAGCGGCTTGCGCCTTAATCTAGGGTGCCCCGCCGCACGCGTAAGGCTTGATCCGGCGAGTGGTGAATGTTATTTAGCGTATCGCGTGCGCGCGGCGCACCCTACCAAATCACTTCGGCAGACGGTAGCGTGCGCACTGCGCACGAAGAACGTTCATGTGTGCCACTTTGCGTTGTGCTCAAACGGGAATTTTCGTGCGCAGTGCGCACGCTACGCCGGGTGTATTTGAAGTAAGTAGCGCCCTGACCAACCCATCCTCGAAATATCTTCCTCACAAACCAAACCCCCAAACAAAAACGGCTGGCGCTTTCGCACCAGCCGTTTTGCAGGGCAGTCTGAAAATTACTTCAGGTGGTTGCTGACCAGTTTGGTCATCTCAAACATTGATACCTGCTTCTTGCCACCAAATACAAGCTTGAGCTTGTCATCGGCGTTGATGTTGCGGCGATTAGCGGAATCTTGCAGCTTATGCTTCTTGATGTACTCCCAGATCTTCTTGGTGACTTCTGTGCGAGGCATAGGAGCAGAACCGATAACGGCTGCAAGGGCGGCGCTGATGTTCATAGGCTTCATGAACGCTGCGCTAGGCTTACGCTTAACGCCAGCTTTTTTCGCTACTTTTTTAGCAGCAGGCTTTTTGGCTACTGCTGCTTTTTTCGCTACTTTTTTAGCAGCAGGCTTTTTGGCTACTG
>JBEEJL010000014.1:0-3670 GCA_041169175.1 Pseudomonadota bacterium
TGAATAGTGGCGACCATATCTTCTACCGGAAATTGTAAATCCGCATTACGCGTAAATTCCGCTGTCGGCGTCATAGAGTGATTGATCACCGCGCGCGTGACACCGGTTTGCATTTTGGCAATCGCTTCGTCGCTCGCCGCGACGACCAGATCACAACCCAATACCAGATTAGCTTCGCCTGCCGCAATGCGCACAGCATGAATATCTTCCGCTTTGTTGCCGATGCGCACATGCGAAAACACAGCGCCGCCTTTTTGCGCGAGGCCGGTCATATCGAGGACGGTGATGCCCTTGCCTTCGATGTGCGCCGCCATACCGAGCAATGCGCCGATAGTCACCACGCCGGTACCGCCGACGCCGGTAATCAATATGCCATACGGATGAGTAATCGCGGGAATGCGCGGCAGCGGCAAATCATTCATCTCGTCATTTTTAGTTTGCGCGGCTATGCGTTTTTTTAATCCGCCGCCCTCGATAGTGACAAAGCTCGGGCAAAATCCGTTGACGCAGGAATAATCTTTGTTGCACGACGATTGGTTAATCGCACGCTTGCGCCCAAATTCAGTTTCCACTGGCTCTACCGACAGGCAATTCGATTTCACGCTGCAATCGCCGCAGCCTTCGCATACGGCTTCGTTGATGAAGGCACGTTTGGCCGGATCAGGGAATTTGCCGCGTTTGCGTCTGCGACGTTTTTCTGCGGCGCAAGTTTGGTCGTACAGCAACACCGAAACACCTTTTTGCTCGCGCAATTCGCGCTGCACGGCATCGATGTGATCGCGATGCTCATAGCGTAAACCCGGCGCCATGCCGACATAGCTGGAGTACTTTTCCACATCGTCGCTCATGACGATGATATTGTTCACGCCTTCGGCTTTGAGTTGTTGCGTGATGATCGGCACGGAGATCGGCCCGTCGATAGGCTGGCCGCCGGTCATCGCTACTGCGTCGTTATAAAGTAATTTGTAAGTGATGTTGACGCCCGCTGCTACGGACGCGCGTATCGCTAAACTACCCGAATGAAAATAAGTGCCGTCACCGAGATTGGCGAAAATATGTTTGGTGTTGGTGAACGGCGCTTGGCCGATCCAAGGCGTGCCCTCGCCGCCCATTTGCGTAAACGTTGACGTATCGCGATCCATCCAGATCGCCATGTAATGACAACCGATGCCCGCCGTAGCGCGACTGCCTGCAGGCACCACGGTCGAAGTATTATGCGGACAACCGGAACAAAAATACGGCGTGCGCTGAATAAGCTTTCTCGGCTTGGCTAAAGTTTTTTCTTTTTCATCCAAAAACTTCAACCGCTTGGCAATAATCTCGCTGGTGTGAAAACGCGCGATGCGCGCCGCGATCACGCGCGCGATCATCGCCGGCGTGAGTTCGCCTGAAGCGGGCAATAAACCGTGGCCCATGGGTAATACCCATTCACCTTTTTCGTCGTACTTGCCAACCACGCGCGGGCGCACATCTTCGCGCCAATTATAGAGTTGTTCTTTGAGTTGATACTCAATCACCTGGCGCTTTTCTTCCACCACCAGAATTTCTTCCAGGCCTTCGGCGAATTGATGGATGCCTTGCGGCTCCAGCGGCCAGGTCATGCCGATTTTGTACACACGCAAACCGAGTTCGGCTGCATGTTTTTCATCGATGCCTAAATCTTCCAACGCTTGGCGCACATCGAGATAGGCTTTGCCGCTAGCGATAATGCCGAGTTTCGGCTTGGGGCTATCGATGATAATCTTGTTCAAATGATTCGCACGCGCATACGCCAGCGCGGCGTAAATTTTTTCTGACTGGATGCGCTTCTCTTGCTCCAGCGGCGGATCGGGCCAGCGAATATTCAAGCCGCCTTCAGGCATATTGAAATCTGTCGGGATAATTATTTTCACGCGAAACGGATCGATATCCACCGAAGTAGAAGATTCCGCCGTATCGGAAATGGTTTTGAAACCAATCCAGCAACCGGAATAGCGCGACATCGCCCAGCCGTGAATACCGAAATCGATAAACTCTTGCACACCGGCTGGCGACAATACCGGAATCATCGCCGCATCGAAGGCATGATCGCTTTGGTGTGGCAGCGTCGATGACTTGGCGGCATGATCATCGCCCGCGACCAACAACACGCCACCGTGTTTGCTGCTACCCGCCGCGTTACCATGCTTGAACACATCGCCGCAACGATCGACGCCCGGCCCTTTGCCATACCACATGCCGAAGACGCCGTCGTATTTCGCGTCGGGATATAAATTGACTTGCTGCGAGCCCCATACTGCGTCCGCAGCCAGCTCTTCATTCACGCCGGGCACGAACGTGACGTGATGCTCCGTCAGATGCTTTTTGGCTTTCCATAAATGCTGATCCAGCCCGCCGATAGGCGAACCGCGATAGCCGGAAATAAATCCGCCCGTGTTCAAGCCTGCGGCAAGATCGCGCTGGCGTTGAATCATCGGGAGTCGAACTAAAGCTTGAATGCCGGTGAGAAACACGCGGCCGGAATCGAGTGTGTATTTATCGTCGAGCGAAACAGGGCGGGCAGTCATAACATCTCCTCAAAAATTATGTTTTTGGGTGGTGCGCCGACGGTTGAGGAATTGTGTTCCGCCCCGACGGGTCTAAATTAAAATCATATTTTGATTGTAATCAAATGGAAGGGAATGCACAAATATTGTGGTCATGACGCGACGCGGCAAGGACGGATAAATCCTTCCTGGCCCCGGCTTTCAATTCGATTTGCTTATCAGCCGCTACAGTCAGAAAGCCTAAGCCTTCACCCAATTGCCATGAAACCCCGGCGGAATCCGATGCGGGATGTGGACCACCGCTTGCGCTTCGCCAGCAAAGTTTGCTGCATCAATAATCACCAGGTCGGTCGTCTGTTTATCCATGTTGACGACATAGCCCATTAGCCAACCATCGTCCTCTGCACTGGCATTTTTTTTCGCGACGAAAACAAATTCACCGGGAATACGGCCGCTGCCGAAATCGTGCACGGCGCGCGTGCCCGATTGCAGATCATGTTTGTACAGTTTGCATTGCTTGGGCGAAGCTGCGTCAAAGCCATCGGGCAGCGCCATAACGTAGGCATAACGATACGGCTTGCCGATCAGCGCTTCATTGGGGCGAGGAAATTCCTGGCTATCTTTGTCGATTACCTTGCGTGTCACTTTGCGCGCGTGCGGATCAATCGTCCAACGTTCGAATGGCACGCGCGCAGAATCGGGCCCCTGCGTGCTATGCGCGAACATCGATTCATGTGCGCACACATCCATGATCACTTTGCCGTCTTCGGTTTCAAACGCGTTGCACGGATGGAAAACGTAACAAGGCTCGATGTCGCACCAGATGATGTCATCGTTCTTGCCCGCGCGCGGCAGCAGACCGATGCGCGCTTTATGTGCCGGGTTCCAGGCGTAAGGGAAAGCATGGCCCGCGAGCAGCGTCTTCATCGAGAAAGTCACCGGCAAATCCATGACGATGACGTAATGCTGCGTGATCATACAATCATGAATCGAGGGTCCGTCTTGTACCGCAATCGGCTCTTCGCGTGTGACTTTGCCCGTCGCATCCACCACCACGTGGCGGATCATCGTCTGGTTGCTGCCTTCATAACAGATCGCGTGCCACTCACCGGTAGCGGGATCAAGATGCGGATGGGCGCTGAAGG
>JBEEJL010000015.1:0-5046 GCA_041169175.1 Pseudomonadota bacterium
TCGCCATGTCCATGTAGCGCTGTTCAAAAATTTTCAGCAGCAGTAAACCGTCAGGAAATAAAACGGTATTCAGCGGAAAAATCGGAATCTGCATCAGCGGTTGCGGTGACGTACCAGCACTTGGTAATCCCCGGTGAAACGAGTGGCGAGCTTTTCTGCCATGTAAACCGAGCGGTGTTGTCCGCCCGTGCAACCGATGGCGACGGTAAGCGAGGAACGATTGTCGCGCACAAAATTCGGCAACCAATCGGCTACAAAGCGTTGAATATCATTGAGCATTTTTTGTGCGTCGGCGTTGGCGTCGAGAAACTGAATCACGGGCTCGTCTTTACCCGTGAGCGCGCGCATCGCCGGGTCGTAATACGGATTAGGCAACATGCGTACATCGAAGACTAAATCGGCGTCTTGCGGCGCGCCATGCTTGAAACCAAACGATTGAAAATACAGCGTCAGCCGTGATTGATCGAGGCGCAAAAAATCTTTCACCCAGGCGCGTAAAGTATTCGGCCGCACGTCAGTGGTGTCGATGCGGTGCGCCAACTCAGATAGTTCGCCAAGCAAGGCGCGCTCTTCGGCGATAGATTCTATGAGCGTGCGGCCGCGTTTGGCTAAGGGATGTTTACGTCGCGTTTCGGAAAAACGTTTGACTAATTCGTCCGTGTTGGCTTCCAAAAACATCACCCGCACATCCAGGCCTGTTTCACGTAACTCTTTGATTAATCTAGGTAAATCAGCAACGGTATCTCCGCTGCGCGCATCAATGCTGATGCCGATTTTAGTTTCGCCTGCATTTTGTAACGAGCGTAGCAGTGGCGGTAAAAATTTAGTCGGCAGATTGTCAATGCAATAAAAATTTGCGTCTTCCAATACTTTGATTGCGACACTTTTGCCAGAGCCGGAGAGGCCGCTGATCAATATGATCTGCGCGTCAGCCGGAACCGGCATGCGCACGGCGGAGATGGAAGGATCGAAGCTTGCCATGATGTTTTTTTATGAGCCTTCGGCGCTGATGTTTTGATCGTCTGCCATCAGTTGTTCGTGACGTTCGATAAATTGACGAGTGGAATCGATGCCGCGCAATTGCAAAATGTAATTGCGCACTGCGGCTTCAACCAACACCGCCAAGTTACGGCCGGCGACTACGCCCAGCGTGACCATCGGAATCGCGACCCCGAGTATCGTGCGCGTCGTGGCATTAGTTTGTAAGCGATCGAGCTTGGCGGCATCGGCAAGACTAGGCTTTTCCAGATGCACGATGACTTTAAGATTTTTTCTCGGCCGCACAGCAGTTTCGCCGAAAATGGAACGGATATTCAATACGCCGATGCCGCGCACTTCAAGAAAATCTTTCAGCAAAGGCGGGCAACGGCCTTGCAAAGTGTCCGGGCTGATTTGCGATAACTCGACAATATCATCGGCCACTAAGCCGCTGCCCCGGCTAATCAACTCCAGCGCCAGTTCGCTTTTACCGATAGACGAATCGCCCGTTACCAATACGCCGACGCCGAGTACGTCGAGAAATACGCCGTGCAACGTGGTAGTTTCGGCGAGAGTCCGATAAAGATACTGACGCAACACATTAATGAGCTCTTGACTGGTTTCTGGCGACGTAAACAGCGGTGTGCCGCTTTGCAGCGCTTGCGCGCGTATAGCTTCGCTCAGCGCTAAACCTTGCGTCACAAAAACGGCCGAGGAACCTTCAGGCGAAAACAAATAGCCAAGCGTACTATTTAATAACGCAGGCTCAAGCTTGTCGAGATATTGCATTTCGGTCGCGCCGAGGACTTTGATGCGATGAGAATGGATTGGATTCAAATGACCAATCACCCCCACGCCGGAACGCTTGAGCATATCGCCCGACATCACACGTGCGCCGCCCTCGCGGCCCGATATCCACTCTAGCTGAAGTTTTTCGCGCTTGGCGTCAAATAGCTGCTGAATGGTGAGTTGCGGCATAAGGTGTCCAGGAGGTGAGGAGTCGATGCGCAGATTCTGCGTCGGCGCAAGCGGCGATACTATCGCGGAAAGATTTATCACTAAACATTTGCGCTAATTCGCTCAGGATTTGCAGATGCTGCTCGGTGGCTTTTTCCGGCACCAAAATAAAAAAAATCATTTCGGCCGGCAGACCATCCGGCGCATCCCAAGCAATCGGCGACGCCGGTTTAACGAAAGCGCATAGCGTTTGTTTCAGTGCTTTGATGCGGCCATGCGGGATCGCGATACCGTGTCCCAGACCCGTGGAACCCAGCTTTTCCCGCGCAAACAAGCTGTCATAGGTCGTCGCGCGGGCAATGCCTTCGCTGTTTTCAAACAGCACGCCGATTTGCTCGAACAGGCGCTTTTTGCTGCTGGCGTCAAAACCCATGAATACATTGGAGACAGGCAGTGATTTGGAAATTAAATTCATCTATCGGCTCAGTTCCTTCCGCCTTCCAGCTCAGAGCCAGACAAGAGGATTATTGTCGCTTGAAGTTGCGCATTATCCTCGTGTCTGCGGTCGATTTCAATAAATCATCATTATCTATTCGGCAACCGGCTCAGGATTTTGTTCCTGATGTTTGAGCGGATTGTTATGGCGGTCGGTTGAGTTCTTCTCTTTATGTTTGAGAATTTGCCGGTCAATCTTGTCCACCAGCAGGTCCACGGCAGCATACATATTTTCGTCCACCGTTTCGGCGTGAATGTCTTTGCCGCTCAGGTGTACGTTAGCTTCGACTTTATGTTTGAGTTTTTCCACCGTCATAATGACATTGACATCAATAACGTGATCGAAGTGCCGGTTAATCCGCTCGAATTTTCCCGTTACATAGTTACGGATGGCGGCGGTGATCTCGAGGTGGTGTCCCGTTAACGTGATGTTCATGGCACTTCTCCTTTACAGTGATTTACGCAGATTTGCGGGTTGGATCTGTAATGTCTCGCGATATTTTGCGATGGTACGACGTGCTACAACAATCCCTTGCAGAGCAAGGATTTCTGAAATACGGTGATCGGATAGTGGCTTGCGTTGGTCTTCCGCCGCGATGAGCTGTTTAATCAGCGCGCGAATCGCGGTGCTCGAGGCTGCGCCGCCGACATCGGTAGAAACGTGGCTGCCGAAAAAATATTTCAATTCATAAATGCCGCGCGGTGTGATCATGAATTTTTGCGTGGTCACGCGCGAGACGGTCGATTCATGCAAACCGACGGTGTCGGCAATTTCGCGTAAGACTAATGGGCGCATGGCAACTTCGCCGTGATCGAAAAAATGTTTTTGTCGTTCAACAATAGCCTGCGACACTTTGAGGATGGTTTCAAAGCGCTGCTGCACGTTCTTGATCAACCAGCGCGCTTCTTGTAGCTGGCTGGCGAGCTGTGGGTTAGATTGGCCACGATTATTTTGTAAAATCGAGGCATAGAGTGAATTCAGGCGCAACTTGGGAATCGCGTCGGGGTTGAGGCTGACCACCCATTTATTCTTGGTTTTTTTGACGATTACGTCGGCGACAATGTAACGCGCCTCTTCTTGCAAATAGGCCTGACAAGGTTTCGGGTTAAGCGATTTCACCAGAGTTTGCGCGCGCTTTAACTCGTCTTCACTGCAATCGAGCGCGCGGCGTAATTTGTTGAAGTCATGTTGCGCCAGCGTATCGAGGTGCTGCGACACCATTTTTTTTGCCAGCGTCAAATAGGGCGTTGCGACGGGCAGGGTATCCAGTTGCAAGCTCAGGCACTCACGCAAATTTCTTGCGCCTACCCCGGTGGGGTCGAGGTTTTGCACATGGCGCAAAGCGATTTGTAATTCCTCGATTTCAATTTCCATTTCCGGCGGAAGCAAGGCTAATAACTCTTCCAGCGAGGGTTCGAGATAACCGTCTTCGGTCAGATGCGCAATTACAAACATCGCTAATTGTTTATCGATAGTGGATAACTGCACCAGATTAAGCTGTTCACTTAAATATTGCGTCAGCCTCGCATGCACCGCCGCGATTTGCGAATATTCGCGCTCGTCGCCGTCGTCTTTATACGTGTAGGGAGCGTCGTCTATGTGTCCTACTTCGGCGTCGCCCCAAGTGTCGGTCAGGGCGGCATTCTCAGCATCGGGTGTGGTGGTTTCGGCCGACGTTTCCTGCGGGGTTTCTACAACGTTGGATTCATCATTGTGATATTCAGTTCCGTTCGGTACGACGATGCGTTCCGCGTCTGAATCTTCACGCTCCAGCAAAGGATTTTCCATAATGAAGCGCTCTAGCTCTTGATTGAGATCCAGAGTGGAAAGTTGCAGCAGGCGTATCGACTGTTGTAGTTGGGGCGTCAGCGTTAAATGCTGGCCCAACTTTAGTTGTAGGCTTTGTTTCATATTACAGAATGGCGGAGTCCTAGGTGAAAGCAGAAGGGGCACAATTACAGCTTAAAGTTTTCTCCCAAATAAACTTTTCTGACGCTTTCATTATAGATGATTTCATCCGGCTTGCCCGAGGCTAATACTGAGCCTTGGTTGATAATAAATGCGCGGTCGCAAATCCCCAATGTTTCCCGTACGTTATGGTCGGTAATGAGTACGCCGATGTCGCGTTGTTTAAGAAAACGGATGATCTGCTGAATGTCGATCACTGCTATAGGATCAACCCCGGCGAAGGGTTCGTCAAGCAATACAAAGCGCGGATTGTTAGCCAGCGCACGGGCAATTTCTACACGCCGCCGTTCGCCGCCGGACAAAGCCATCGCCTGGCTATCGCGCAAATGCGCGATGTGCAAATCACCCAGCAGTTGATCGAGCTTATCTTGTATGTCTTTTTTTGACAGGCGTTGCAACTCCAACACCGCCTGGATATTTTCAGCCACGGTGAGCTTGCGGAATATTGACGCTTCTTGCGGCAGATAACTCAAGCCCAGGCGTGCGCGTTGGTGCATTGGCATGTGACTGACATCGGTATCGTCGAAATGGATGCTGCCGCCGTTAATCGGCACCAGGCCGACTATCATATAAAAGGTCGTGGTCTTGCCCGCGCCGTTAGGTCCGAGCAGCCCGACCACTTCGCCGCTATTCACTTCAATTGAAAC
>JBEEJL010000016.1:0-5947 GCA_041169175.1 Pseudomonadota bacterium
TCACGGTGGTGATGCAGGAAAAAGGCGATTCGGCGGCGGTGATTTTCGACGCAGTGCAATCGGCTAAAGCCAAAGGTATCGACATCGTGCTCGCCGACACCGCCGGACGTTTGCCGACGCAATTACATTTGATGGAAGAAATTAAAAAAGTAAAACGCGTGATCGACAAAGCCCTGCCCGGCGCGCCGCACGAAACTTTATTGGTGCTCGACGCCAACACTGGGCAAAATGCCGTGCAACAAGTCAAAGTATTCGACGACGCGCTGAAATTATCCGGCCTTGTCATTACTAAATTGGATGGCACAGCAAAAGGCGGCGCGATAGCCGCCATCGCCGCGACGCGACCGATACCGGTGCGCTATATCGGCGTGGGCGAAGGCATTTTAGATTTGCGCGAGTTTGAAGCGAAAGATTTTGTCGAAGCCATGTTCGAATAGAGATTATATAAGTGATTGATTTTAATAATGTTTCTGTGCGATACGCCAACGGCTTTGAAGCCTTAAAAAACATTACGCTCGCAGTGAATAAAGGCGAAATGGTTTTCATCACCGGCCACTCCGGCGCGGGCAAATCAACGCTGTTAAAACTCATCGCCGGGGTCGAAAGCGCGAGTCGCGGCACAGTCAATGTGAACGGACAAAATGTCGGGGCGCTGCGCGAATCGGCGCTCGCGGTATTACGCAGAAATATCGGTCTGGTATTTCAAGATCACAAATTATTATTTGACCGCAATGTATTTGAAAATATCGCTCTGCCACTTTACATCGGCGATTACACGCCGAGCGAAGTGGGCAAGCGCGTGCGTGCGGCGCTGGATAAAGTCGGCTTGCTCGGACGCGAAAAACATAATCCTGTTATGTTATCTGGCGGCGAACAACAACGCTTGTGTCTCGCGCGCGCCATCGTTAATCGCCCGTCGATTTTGATTGCGGATGAACCGACCGGCAATCTGGATGCGGAATACGCGACGCAGATCGTCGATTTATTTAAATCATTTAATCAGGTCGGCGTGACGACTTTAATTTCTACCCACGATGCTGCAATGATAGAAAAACTCAAACCGCGCACGATTCACCTCGACCACGGAAAACTCATCCCATGAGCGCCTGGCTGAGACAGCATCAACGCGCATTCGCCGCTGCCTGGCGACGCATGGCACAACAACCGCTAGTGAGTATTTTCAGTGTACTGGTGATCGGCATTGCGCTATCGCTGCCAACGGCATTGTTTGTCGCGCTACAAAATTTCAACGCGCTCGCCGGTCGTGTGAATGCCGAACCGCAATTATCTTTATATATGGCGAACAGCGCATCAGCCGCAGAAACACAGCAAATCGAAACGCAAATCAAAGCGCGTAACGACGTCGCCAGTTATCGTTTTATCCCGCGCGATCAGGCACTGAAAGAAATGAAAGACAGCGCCGGCATTGCCGACGTTCTCACCGCGCTGGAAAAAAATCCGCTACCTGACGCATTTATCATCCGCGCAAAAAGCAGCAAGCCGGAAGCGCTCGCGGCGATGCGTGAAGACATTTTAAAATGGCCGAAAGTCGAACACGTACAACTCGATTCCGCTTGGGCGAAAAAACTTGCCAGTCTGAATAGCTTGGCGCAAAACGCTGTATTTTTGTTGGCGCTGATTCTTGGTGTTGCGTTAGTCGCTATCACCGGCAACACGATTCGTTTGCAAATCCTCACGCAAAAAGACGAAATCGAAGTCGGTAAACTGATCGGCGCAACCAATAGCTTTATTCGTCGTCCGTATCTTTATTTCGGCGCGCTGCAAGGTTTGCTCGGCGGCTTGTGCGCGCTGGCGATTGTATTTTTTTCCGCCCGTTGGTTAGGCGCGAACCTGATTGAGCTTTTACAACTCTATGATAGTGATTATCACATCACGCCGCTCACCCCGCGCCACGGCGCGATGATTACAGCCATTGCTACGTTGCTTGGTTGGTTGGGAGCGTACGGTTCTGTAAGCCTGTATTTTAGAAAAATGCTTTCACGCTGATGGCAAAACTTTTCTCTGCATTATGTAGTCCTGCTGGCAGATTCGTCTTTGACGTGCTAATTTAAGTATTCAGTCTCCAGGCTTGGTTTTCATTCAATGATATTGCTTAAGGAATAGCTTGTTTATAGACACTCGACAGATGGCCGAAGGTGCAATCGTTGAAAGCACCGTCTGTATTATTGGCGGCGGCGTCGCGGGCATTACCATCGCGCTTGAGTTTGAAAAACAAGGTATTGACTGTATTTTATTGGAAAGTGGCGGCAAAGAAGCCGACGATGCGACACGCGATTTGTATCGTGGTGAAAATGTCGGCTTGCCTTATGATTTTGCCGACGGTTGTCGCAGTCGTTTTCTCGGCGGCAGCAGTAATTGTTGGGGCGGCTGGTGCCGTCCGTTTGAAGACATCGATTTTCGCCAGCGAGAATGGGTCGCCAACAGCGGCTGGCCTTTTGGCCAGGAAGAAGTCACGCCTTATTACGCGCGCACGCACGAACTGTTGCAGCTTGGCCCGGTAAATTATGACCCGGCGTTTTGGGAAGCCGCCGTTAATCGCGCTGATGTTCGACGTTTGCCATTTACCAAACAAAAAGTCTATGACGTGATCAGTCAATTTAGCCCGCCTGCGCGCTTCGGCAAACTGTATCAAGCCAGACTTTCCAACGCGCAACACGTGGATGTTTATCTTTACGCCAATGTGATCGATATTCAATCGGATGCAAACGGGCAGACAATACAATCGGTACAAGTAAAAACGCTCACGGGGCGCAGCATCAGCGTGCGCGCTAAACAATTCGTTTTAGCTACTGGCGGTATTGAAAATGCGCGCTTGTTATTAGCCTCGAATAAAATCCAAGCAAACGGAATCGGCAACGACAATGATGTAGTCGGTCGCTATTTCATGGACCATCCGCGCGTGTATTGGGGAAAAATCACACCGAAAGACCGTAACTACCGCAATAAATTATTCGATCACAAATTTCATTATTTGAACAAAGCCGTGTCCGCCCACAATACTTATATTGCGGGGAATTTCAGGCTCGCATCGTCGGTGCAGGAGCAAGAACGGATTTTAAATACGCAAGTGTGGTTTTCCTCAATTTTCCCTGCCGACGGTTCTGCCGCCATGTATGCGCTAGTGCATTTCAAGCAAGCAATGCATGCAATGGAACAGCCCGGCGTGAATTTGTGGCGCGATTTTCTGACGCTATTAAGGCATCCCATCGATACCACCACCTTTGTCGCCACGCGCTTTTTACAACCGCCGGGCTGGGTCAAGTATATGAAGCTGATGGCGATAGGCGAATCGGACCCGAATGCCGATAGTCGGATTACTTTATCCAGCCAACGCGACGCGCTCGGCATGCCGCGCGTCAAAGTTGATTGGCGTTTGAGCGAGTTGGTCAAGCGCACCTTTGATCGCAATTTTAGTTTGATTGCCGACGAACTCGAAGCACAAGGCATATGGAATGTGGAACGCGAAGCGCCGCTCGAAGGACGCGACTGGCCAGCCGATATGGAAAAAGGTACCTGGCATCACATGGGCACCACGCGCATGCACGACTCGCCCAAGCTCGGCGTGGTCGATCGCAATTGCCAAGTGCACGGCATGTCGAATTTTTATATTGCCGGTAGCTCGGTGTTTCCGACCGGCGGCTGCAACTACCCGACAATGATGATCACTGCTCTCGCTTTGCGGCTTTCCGGGCATATTGGCAAGCAAGTTAAAAAATCATAAGTATTTGATTATATTAACTATTTCTATTGAACTTTCCCACTGCTTGGCACTCTTACACCCAGAGTGCTAAAGTAGCATTTCATTAAGGGAGACATTAAATGAACGCTATGACTTTTCCTGTGCCGTCCGCCGTTGGCAGCCTGGAGAACTATGTCCAGTTCGTCAACCGCGTACCTCTGCTCACGCAAGAGGAAGAAACTGCTCTGGGTCGTCGTCATGCAAGCACGGGCGATGTCGATGCCGCTCGCGGACTCGTCATGTCGCATTTGCGCTTGGTCGTATCGATTGCGCGCAATTATTCCGGCTACGGTTTGCCGCAGGCGGATTTAATTCAAGAAGGCAATATCGGTTTAATGAAAGCGGTCAAGCGCTTCGACCCCGAGCGCGGTGTGCGCTTAGTGTCGTTCGCGATGCATTGGATCAAAGCCGAGATGCACGAATTTATTTTGCGCAACTGGCGCCTGGTAAAAATCGCCACTACCAAAGCGCAACGCAAATTGTTTTTTAACCTGCGCAGCATGAAGCCCGGCTTCGGCGCGCTGTCGCCGAGCGAAACCCAATCCGTCGCCAAACAACTCGGCGTCAAACCGGAAGAAGTCACCGAAATGGAAACGCGTTTAAGCGGCCAGGATATTTCGCTCGAGCCGATGAATGACGACGACGAAAACTGGGTCAGCCCCATCGCCTACTTAACCGACGACAGCGAACCCTCAACGCAACTCGAAACCATCGAGAGTGAAGTCAACAGCGACGCCGGCCTAAAAACAGCCCTGTCACAACTCGACGACCGCAGCCGCAAAATTATCGAATCACGCTGGCTGCGCGAAAAAGATCAAGCGACCTTGCATGATCTGGCGGATGAGTTTGGTGTATCGGCAGAACGGATTCGCCAGATAGAAGTGAAGGCGATGCAGAAGATGAAGACGGCGTTAATGGTGCAGTAATTTATTTCTTGGAGAAAACAAAAATGGCAGCCTGATGGCTGCCATTTTTTTATTTCTTCGAATCGCAAAACCGAAGTTTTTTAATTTTTCATATTCATCTTTATCAAATTTTTAGGTCGTGATTGCCCTTACAGCAAAACCCATATAAGAAATTGATAAATCATTACTTTTCTTAAGCTTGAGCTTCTCTCCCAATTCTGCAAAACTAATTTTTCCAAGTTTTTGTTGAAACAACGCAGCTAATGCTTTGAATGGATTAATGGCGGGAGAGAGTCCTACAAATTCATTTTGTGGCATGCTAAATTTACGCAGGCTTTTTGCAAGTTCGTTGGGACGAATAAACTTGTGCCAGACATGCACATTGCGTGGCATAAACCTTGTTAAGGGCCAATCTTGCGCCACCTTAATGGCAATAATATTGCTCCTAATGGTTCTGTTGATGGTATCAAAGAAGAAAATTCCGCCGGGTTTTAACACTCTCGATATCTCTGCCATTACAACGTCGAGTTCATCTACATGTTCCAACACATCACAACAACAAACGATATCGAAATGTTGAGCTGCAAAAGGCAAGGTTTCGCCATCAGCCTCTAAGTAACGAATGTTCAATCCGGTTTTCTCTGCATGGGCTTTTGCTGCATTGAGCGTTGGCGCAGAACGATCTATCCCGGTAACTTTGCAGCCGATTGCAGCAAATTGTTCAGATAATAATCCGCCTCCGCAGCCAACGTCCAAGACTACTAAATTGCTTGGTTTCAACTGCAACTGATCAATTAATACGTTACGGAAATATTCAAATCTCGGCGGATTTATGGATGTGCGCAGAACCGCCATAAATCCATCTTCTTCCCACCAAGTGCTAGGGACTTCGTTATAAATTTCATTATTGATTGTAGGCATATATTCACTTTCTTTCATGAAAGAACTATTTTGCTTTTTTTGTTTTGGCCTTTGCAGCACTCTCTTTTTTGAGCGGACCTCCAACGGGGCAAAAAGTCGATAAAAAATTATGGATGGTCGCCAACATATTATTGTCGGCGATTGAATAATGGATGTACTGCCCCTTTCTTTCGCTTCGTACCATACCTGCATTTTCAAGTATCTGAAGATGCTTGGTTAATGCTGGCTTGCTCATCTCAAATCTCTCGGCTATTTCTCCAGCCGTCATGGAAGTATTTGACAAATAAGAGAGAATCATCCGACGAGGAGTGGATGCCAAGGCTTCAAATACTGGTTCGATTTCCATAATAAATATAATTAG
>JBEEJL010000017.1:0-7478 GCA_041169175.1 Pseudomonadota bacterium
TCGGTTTTTCCAATGAATGCATACACGCCATCGGCAATTTTTTCCGGCGTTAAGCGATAATTATATTCATCGCTTTGGGCGATGGCGCCTGCCGTAGCGATAGTCGCCAGCAAGGCAGAAAATTTCAAAGAAAATTTCATGATTTAATTTGCGCGCGGATTTTATTGCCGTTGTTATCAATGCCGGTCAGCCATAATTTATCCGCATTTGCAGTGCCTATATCAAAGGTGAACACCGGATTTTCGCTCACTGGCTCAAACGTTTCGATGCGCATCAAACGCGTGCCCGCGTCGTCGCTCAGATCAAGCTTCTGAATAAAAAATGCCGGAATGCCGCCCGCGAGCCCGGTGTCCATCGGATGCACAATGCGCGCGCGCACGCGCTGGCTGCCTGCGCCGAGGGGAAATACTTTGCCTTGCACTTCGTTTAAATGCGATTCCCAAAATTTATTTTGACTCGCACCGGACGGCAAGCTGCAACCGCCGCCAGTCGCGGACACATTCACGCCACCGACATGCCACACACCATCGCTGGTTTTCGCGGCGGCGCGAATCGCGCTCGACTGCTCCAGCTTCAAACGAAACGCCAGATAAGGTTTGGTTTTTTCCGGATAAAACTGCAACACTTTTTTGATCGGATTCAAATCCACCAACACGATGACTTGCTCTACATCAGCCAAACCCTCGACCGATACTGCAACCGGCACGTTCATCGAGTCTTCCGCCAGCGCAGGCGCGGTCACTACGACGCGATTATCGAAAACGACTTTGGCTTTGCCGAAATGCTCATTTTTCATCCAATCCCACAACACCGATTTCAGCGGGTCCTCCGGATTATAAGATTCCGCATAGCTTAAAGGCGCCACTAGCGCAATTAAGGTAACTAATTGAATAATATAAGAATTTTTACTATTCATTATTGATGTCCATATTGAAAAAAATAATCGCGCAAAAAATCATGAAAACCATTAGCTAATACGTCTTGGTGAAGACGTGAGTTTTGTTTATCATCGCACAGCTTAAGAATAATACAAACCGCCACTTCACCCTTCGAACCTCAGGACTCATTCATGCGCGCTTCAAACCAGCTTCTTGTTACATCCCGCACTCAACGCTCGTCGATTCATTTACGCAGACCATTAGTTGTCGCAGTCGTTGCTACGCTCATGCCGTTTGCTGCGTACGCACAAACTTCTGGCGAAAAAGTAGAGTCGGTTGATCCCATCGTCGTCACCGCGACACGACGCGCGCAAGCTGGTTTCGATATTCCCGCCTCGATTGATTCGCTCAACATTGAAGATATACAAAACGGCCGGCCACAAGTTAATTTATCCGAAGCCTTGCAACGTATACCCGGCTTAGTCGTCGGCAATCGGCAAAACTATGCGCAAGACTTACAAATTTCTTCGCGCGGTTTTGGCAGCCGTTCGACTTTCGGCGTACGCGGCATACGTTTAATCGCCGACGACATTCCCGCCACTATGCCCGACGGCCAAGGCCAGGGCGCAACGATTTCCCTCTCGTCGGCCAAACGCATCGAAGTGTTGCGCGGCCCGTTCTCGGCGATTTACGGCAACTCGTCCGGCGGAGTGATTCAAGCCTTCAGCGAAGACGGCCCGGCGCAACCGACTTTATCAGCCGGACTATGGGGCGGCGGTTTCGGCAGCAAACACTTCGATCTGAAATATGCAGGCAATGACGGACCGTTCAATTACCTCATCGACGCCTCGCGCTTTGAAACCGACGGCTACCGCGATCACTCTGCCGCCAAGCGCGATCACCTCAACACCAAACTCAAATACGCATTTGATAATGCCACGCTGACTCTGGTCGCTAACGCACTCAAGCAACCGTGGACGCAAGACCCGCTCGGCCTGACGCGCGCGCAGTTCAGAGCGAACCCAAAACAAGTCGATGCCACCGCGATCACCTTCAACACACGAAAAAATATTGAAAATAATCAAGCCGGGTTAGTCTATGAACATCGCTTGGGCGGCAACGATACTTTGCGTCTGGTCGGCTACACCGGCACGCGCGCAATCACGCAATTTCTCGCGCTCACGCCGGGCGCGCAAGCGCCGGTTACTAATTCCGGCGGCGTGGTCGATCTCGATCGCAAATTCAATGGCATCAACGCGCGCTGGACGCATCAATTCGACGCGCCGCTGACCCTCACTGCCGGTGTCGATGTGGATAAATCGAAAGAACGTCGCAGCGGCTATGAAAATTTTATCGGTACGGGCGCCGGGCAAGTGCTAGGTGTGCAAGGTAATCTGCGCCGTAGCGAAGATGACTCGGTAGAAAATCTCGATCCCTATTTGCAAATCGAATGGCAACCGACTAAAGATTGGAATGTCATCGCCGGCGTGCGTCAAAGCAAAGTGAAATTCACTTCACAGGATTATTTTATTTTACCTAAACCGGCCAATCCTGCCGCACCTTTTAACGGCGACGACAGCGGCAGCATTGAATACAAACACACCAACCCCGTGCTCGGCGTACTGTATAAAATCAATCCGCAAATGAATGTGTATGCCAACTTCGGCAAAGGTTTTGAAACGCCGACGTTTGCCGAAATCGCTTACAAGGGCGTCAATGTATCCAGCCTCAACTTCGACCTCAAGCCAAGCGTGAGCAAGAACGCCGAGCTGGGCTTGAAGACTAAAGTGAACGACAACCTGCGTATCAACACTGCCGCGTTTTACATACTCACTAGCGACGAAATAGTCCCGCTCAGCAACGCCAGCGGCCGCGCTACTTTCCAAAACGCGCCGGAAACGCGCCGCCAAGGCTTGGAGCTCGCGTTCGACGCCAACCTCGGCGAAGGCTACCGCGCTTATGGCGCACTCACTTACCTTGATGCGCGATTCAGCCGCGGCTTCTCCTCCACCAACACCGCCAACGGCGTTACCACCACAGCAAAAGTGGCGGGCAACAACATCCTGCCCGGCGCACCCGCGACCACAATATACGGCGAAGTATCGTGGAAGCAAGGCGACACAGGTTTCAACGCCGCCGTCGAAGGCCGCCTGTCGAGCAAAGTGTATGTCAACGACGTGAACAGCGATGCGGCGAACGGCAACTGGCAAGCCAATCTGCGCGGCGGCTACAACATTAAAACCGGCAACTGGAAACTCGATACGTTTGCGCGCGTTGATAATTTGTTCGACGAAAAATACGCCGGCTCGGTGATCGTCAATGAAGCCAACGGTCGCTACTTTGAACCTGCGCCGGTACGTAATTTCACCGTTGGCGTAAACGGAAAATACTCATTTTAATCAAATAGTTAAATAAAATCCTTGAATATGCCGCCAAGACGTTTTTTGGCAGCATTTTTTATTTTGTATAAGCAATATATCGAGTAAAAAAATTTTACCTGCAGCATGCGTCACGGAATAAATCTTTCCGGCAAAGCAAATCAGGTATTCACCCCATGCCGCTTTTTCCCGGCGAGTCTAAGCTGAAAACACAGTCGGTCATACTCAAACTGAGGACATGGGGGCAACATGAAAGTCAGCGTGAAATCTCACAGCAGCAATACTTGGAATAGAATCGTCGCGCAGCATTTGCGCCGACGCGAACGTGCCGAGTTGAAAAAAGTAAGCTCGCAGGAAACCCCGCAACGTCCGCGCTTTAATTTATTTCTCGCTTCATTTCGGCGCTGAACTTTTATTCTGCACTGGCAGGCTTATCCGCCCATTGGGTTGCGCAGCCTGGGCATTTGTCAGCTAGTCTAGCGTCTGTTAAGGTAGCCGCTGATTTCATTCCTATCAGGTTACCGAATTGCATCTGGCTCGCCTCGTTGTTTTCTTTTTCTCTGCGCTCACTCTCGCTGCCTGCGGCGCGCAGAAATCTGCCGCAGGAAAACCTACACTGACCTTGCAAAGCTGCCGCCTTGAAGGCGTATCGGTGGAAGCGCGCTGCGGCAAGCTGGAGGTTTTTGAAAACCGCGAATCTAAAACGGGCAGGAAAATCGCGCTCAACATCGCCGTCATTCCTTCGGTCAGCGCCAATCCACAAGATGATCCGATCGTATTTTTCGCTGGCGGGCCCGGCCAAGCGGCGGTGAAACTCGCCTCAGCCGCGTTTCATATTTTGCATAAAGCGCGGCGCGAGCGTGAAATAATTCTGGTCGATCAGCGCGGTACGGGAAAATCCAACCCGCTTGATTGTAATGACAAAAATAAAAATCTGTCGCTGGCGGAAAAATTAACCGACCCCGATTCCACCCGGCAAATGCAAGCGTGTTTGCAAAAGCTCGACGCCGCACCGGAACACTACACCACGCCGAATGCAGTGGCGGATATGGAAGATGTACGCGCGGCGCTGGGCTACGACAAACTGAATTTATTCGGCGTGTCTTACGGCACGCGCATGGCGCTGTCGTATTTGCGCGCGTATCCGCAACATGTGCGTAGCGCGATACTAGATAGCGTGGCACCGTCGGCGATCAAGCTGCCGTTGTACGCCGGGCGCGATACGCAAGCTGCATTACAACGCACGATTGATGATTGCATGAAAAATCCCGCATGCAAAAAACTCGCGCCGGATTTACAGCAGGATTTATTACACATTTCTGCTGCGCTGGAAAAAGCGCCAGTAAAAATTAATCTGAATAATCCTGCGACCAATGAGAAAACTGAATTGGTGATGGATCAGCGCATATTCGCTGCCAGTTTGCGCTCGATTCTATATCGCGCGAGTTACGCCAGCTTGTTGCCGCTCACCGTGAGCGAAGCGAAAAAAGCTAACTTCACCCCGCTGATTGCGCAAACCACGGCGTTTTCCGCCGATCTCGAAGACGGCATGTCGCTCGGCATGTTCATGGCGGTGATCTGCGCCGAAGACGTTCCATTAATTGGCAAAGACGAAATTCAGGGCTTGGCTAATCCGCTGTTCCACGCCGATATGTTTGATTCATTGCTCAAGACTTGCGCCATTTGGCCGAAGGGAAAAATCCCTGTCGAACACTCGCAGCCAGTAAGCAGTGATGTACCGGTGTTGCTCATGTCCGGCGCCCTCGACCCGGCGACGCCGCCAGTGTGGGGTGATCTGGTGGCGAAAACTTTATCGCGCAGCAAACACATCATCGCGGAAAATTTATCGCATAGCGTGTCGGCGCATGGTTGTTTTCCGCAATTGATGGCGGATTTTTTCAAAGCCGGTAATGCCGACAAGCTTGATGCAGCGTGCGTAAAAAATATTGCGCGCCCGGCGTTCTTCACCAACTTCTCCGGGCCGCCGTCATGATTGAAGCGCACCAACTGAGAAAAAGCTTTGGCCAAACCGTCGCGGTCGATAGCGTCAGTTTCACTGCACCGGATGGTTCGATCACTGGTTTGCTCGGCCCCAACGGCGCAGGTAAGACAACGACGCTGCGCATGATTCACGGCCTGATGAAACCGGATCAAGGCACAGTGCGCATCGACGGCATCGATACGTTTGCGCAACCCATCGAAGCGCGCAAACGCATCGGCGTGTTGTCCGACTCGCATGGTTTATATCAACGACTCACGGCGCGCGAGAACATCGCCTACTACGCCGAGCTGCATGGCATGAATGCAAAACAGCAAAAAGCGCGCATTGAGTATATTACGCAACTACTTGATTTAAATGAGATAATTGACAGGCGCGTAACAGGCTTTTCGCAGGGAGAAAAAATGAAAACCGCGATTGCGCGCATACTCGTACACGACCCGCACACGATTATTCTCGACGAACCCACCAACGGTCTCGACATCATGACGACGCGTGCTATGCGCAGCGCAATCAAGTCGCTCGCCGCTGAAGGCAAGTGCGTCGTGTTTTCATCGCACATCATGCAGGAAGTGACCGCGCTATGCGATCACGTCATCATCATTGCCAAAGGCGTGGTGAAGGGTGAAGGTTCGCCAGATGCATTGCTCACGCGAACCGGCAAAGCCAATCTCGAAGATGCCTTCATCGACATCATTGGCAGCGAACAGGGAATGGCGGCATGAAGCAAATATTTGCCGTCTTCAAAAAAGAAATCATCGATCATTGGCGCGACCGGCGCTCGGTGTTGAATAATCTCGGCATACTGGCGCTGATGGGGCCGCTGATGTTCGGACCGATGTTCTACAGCATCAAAGATCAAATGAACAAATCCGACACGCTCAAGCTCGCCGTCCTCGGCGCCGAGCGCGCACCCGCGCTGATGGATTATTTACACAGCCACGAAGTACAAACCGAAACCGCACCCGCCGACTACGAAAGCAAAATCCGCGACGGAAAACTGGATGTCGTGCTGTCGATTCCGGAAAAATTCCCCGCGAGTTTCAGCAAAGGTGAAAGCGCAAAACTCGAATTGATTCTCGATGACACGCAACAAAATAGCAAAAACGTGATCGGCAAAGTCAAACATATTCTCGACAACTACAGCAGACAAATCGGCGAATTGCGCCTGCTCGCGCGCGGCATCGACCCCGGCGTGATGAATGTGGTGAAAATTGAAAATGTCGATCTGGCACCGCCGCAACAGTCTGATTCCTTCATATTAAAGCTCGCCGTCGGTTACGGCTTGCTCGCGGCTTTTGTCGGCGCGATGGCGATGAGCCTCGACATGAGCGCGGGCGAACGCGAACGCGGCTCGCTCGAGCCATTATTGGTGAATCCGATTTCGTCGAGAAAATTACTCACCGGCAAATGGCTGGCCGCCAGCCTGCTCAGTATCGCCGCAGTCGTCATCACCTTTGCCAGTTATTTACTCACGCTGAATATTTTTCCGTTTCACACGCTCGGCATGTCGATCCGCTTCGGCTTGCCTGAATTTTTGATTGCGTGTTTGATAGTCATGCCCACTTCGTTTTTATTCGCCGGCTTGCTATCGCTCAGCGGTTTGTTCGCCAAGACTTTCAAAGAAGCGCAAATCACCGCCTCGCTGATGATATTTTTTGTCATGCTGCCCGCCATCGTTCTGTTATTCAAACCGATGAAGTCGAGTTTTGAAACCATGGCGATACCGCTGCTGTCGCAAAACTTATTACTCGCCGATTTGATCCGCGGCGAAAAAATAAACTTCCTCTTCGCCCTCACCGCCGCAGTCATTACCGGTGCTTTAGGTTTCACCTGCATCAACATCGCAGCAAAAATTATTCAGCGCGAAAAAATTATTTTCGGGCGGTAACCGCGTAGCGTGCGCACCGCGCACGATGCCCGCGTCATTACCGCCATTGCACACAACGCCAACCACCTCCCGCGCACCGCGCACGAAGAAACTTTATGCTGGTGTTGAGTGTTGAGCTCGAACGAGCTTTTTCGTGCGCAGTGCCCACGCTACGCGACAAACCTACAGCGCCTGCCTTGCCACCAACCTACCGCCCCTGCGTAGCCAGAAAAATAAACGCGTGTCATTCTGAGCGCCTAATGCGAAGCATCTGCTATTGAATTTCTACATCATCACATAACCGACAGTTCATCTCACCCAATATCTATCCTCGTCGCGTAGCGCAGGGCGGG
>JBEEJL010000018.1:0-8092 GCA_041169175.1 Pseudomonadota bacterium
CTGAGAATATGGAAATTCGCCATGCGGATGGAAATGTCAGTCAAGGCTTTCACTTATTTTCGCCTAATGCAAAAGTAGCCGTCTTATATTTTCCGGGAAATGGCGAGGTGATTGATAAAGAAGCTTCCATCCGCATCTGGCAATTCCGCAAGCTTGGTGTGGATGCGTATTTATTTGATCGTCGCGGGCATGGTCGCACAGCGGGTAAAGCCTCGCTCGAATTGGTGGCCGCCGATGCATTGCAGATTTTTGATGAAGTAAGAAAAAAATCATCCAAGCCGCTTATTGTTCATGGATTTTCTCTTGGTGGTTCTGTGGCCGGTAATGTCGCCGCAAATCGGGCTGTCGATGCCTTGGTGTTGGAAGGCAGCGTCACCAATGCGCATGAAGTTCTTGCAGACAAAATGCCTTGGTACGCAAAACCCTTTATCAACATAGACCTGGCGGAAGGGCTCAGACAAGCTGACAACTTGGTGGTGGTTGAAAAATACAAAGGCCCGCTATTAATCGCTGCAGGCGAACGTGACACTGAAGTGCCACCCATCATGTCGAAGCGCCTGTATGAACGTTCCAGCAGTAAATCGAAGCGGCTGGAGATCATTCCTGCTACCGGCCACTTTGCCTTGATCACAGCAAAAGGATTTGAAATTTACCAATCCTTTATTAAACAAGTCGCCGCTAATTGAACGGTGTTTCCAGCAACGAAAAATGCCCCGCAAGCGGGGCATTTTATTTTTCGACCACATCGTTAAAAGCAAATCGTTTATAGCATTGCCATTAAGTTTTGTATCGTTGAACTAATTTGCAATCGAAAACAAAACCGCATTATTGACGGCATAGACCGCCCCATCTGCACCAATCGCAGTCGGCGTATAAGATTCTGCAATTCCACTTGTCAGCTTGATGCGCTGGGTGAATTGGTTGGTCACCAAATCCCATCGATACAGATAACCGTCTTCACTATTGGCAAGTATCGATTTGGTGAAGGGATCGACGGCGGCAGTATTGATACACCATTCTTTCACCGGTCCAGTTGTGCCGCTTTCAAAAGTTGGGCCTAATATCGTCAACACTTCGCGCATAATCGGTATCCCTGCAATAGGGTCGGTCTGGCTTGCGTTTGGGTCGATCACGACTATGCGGTTGGCACCATCGCCGGTACCGATGCCGAGATAATTATTGTATTTACTCATCAGCAGATAAGTTGAGCTGCCGGTATAAGACGGCACCATGCTTGCTGGCACGACTGAAGCGGTGTCATCCCAACCGAATCCTCCCGGTGTTCGGGTGTTGGCAAGCGCGGCATCAAACTGCAGTAACCATCCGCGCCCGTTATGCGCACCGAAGCTCGCTTCGAGTACGCCGAAAAAAACCGCGCCGTCACTGCCAACGGTAGGCGACGCCGTGCTGTCATCGCTGACCGAGGCGAGGCTGCCGGTTTGCGGATCTAGCAGCGCGACTTTTGCTATAGGAGTGAGCGTGGTGCTGTCGAGTGCCAACAGGTAGCCGGTTTGGTTGGTGCCTGTTGTTCGCGCAGTATTTACCGCCACATACAGCGTACTTGAGTCGGGAGAAAGCGCGGGGGCGCTGTTCATGGCCACTTTTTCGATAGAAATATCGCCGGCCAAATTAGCCGCAGAGGCCCAACTACCGACGCCGTCAGCGCCGATGCGCGCGATGCCGCTGACCAAGCCAGCCGGGTTAGTGCCGGTAACTTGAAAGCCGAAAAATACGTTACCTTGATTATCGATGGTGAGCGGCGTGTTAATAAACACACTGGCATCAAACGCGGCAGGCGCAGCGGCATACTTACTGACGCCGTAGAACACGGCGTTTTGTATTGTGCCTTGTGCTGAATCGGCGTTGTCGCGTACCCATAATTTGCCGCCCGCGCCGGGCGCATAGAGGCGATTATTTTGCGTCAGCGCGAGGTTATAGCTGGGCACCCAGCGATGCGCGGGCAGTACGTAGTCGCTATTGGCCGACCAGATTAGTCCACCGTTGCCACCGGCGCGCGCTTCAAAGCGGAAGCCACCAGCCGCGCCGGTTTTTACCGGCACGATCACGGTATTGCGCGAGGTAATAACAGGCGAGCCATAATGAGCGAGCAATGCGCCGTTGGTGTATTGCGGCGCCAGATCGACGGGCGTTGACCACGCGATGCGATTTAGATCCTGCGTGGCGATAGCACCGACGGCAGAGTGTTGCGCATCGCGCCCAAAGCCCCACCATGCCGGGCCATCAACCGCTGGTGAAGGTAAAGGATTGATATTGCCACTGACCTGGCCGCCATCACCACCACCCCCGCAACTTGAGATGAGCAGGACAGCGCTCAGCGCCAGCAGGGAAAATAATAGCGGTTTGGAGCCACAGAACTTTGGCGTGTAATAAGGGGCGGGGTTTAGCACGTTTCACCTCGGGGCAATGAGTCGCAAGACTTATTGTGAAGTATGTCAAGATTGAGAAGCAAGACAATGCGGCAAATAAAAATGCCCCGCAAGCGGGGCATTTTTTCGTGCGTCGTAAACCCAACATCACTTCGGCATGATGACGGTATCGATGGCGTGAATGACGCCGTTGCTGGCTTCGACATCGGCCTTGATCACGCTGGCGGCATCGACTTTCACCGCGCCACCTTCCGCGTTCACTTGTATGCTCGAGCCTTGTACGGTTTTCACGTCGCCGCTTTTCACGTCCGCCGCCATCACCTTCCCCGGCACCACGTGGTACGCGAGCACAGCGGACAATTTGGCTTTGTCTGCTAGTAGCGCATCCAATGAAGCTTTGGGAATTTTGGCGAATGCTGCGTCAGTCGGCGCGAACACGGTGAAGGGCCCTTTGCCTTTCAAAGTTTCGGTCAGGCCCGCAGCTTTGATCGCCGCGACTAATGTGTTGAAGGAACCTCCGGCCACCGCGGTTTCAACAATGTCACCAGCGCGAGCGGAGAAGGAAAGCGTTGACGCCAACAATGCAGCGCTTACGATCATGGATTTCAAAATTAATTTCATGTTACCTCCGAGTCAATAAAGTTAAGTAGTCCCCAGGCACTGTTACGACCGCATGCTTTTTCCGAAAGTTCAGCATAAATTTGTAACTAATTGATTATATTAAGTTATTTATTGTGCGGCGCGACATGAAAGGCAGAATCATTTCCACGCGAATTGAGCTATAACAGTGTTTGCACTACTCACTTATCAAGGAGATTCAAATGGCGACGCAAGACACTTGTTGTTCCCTCGCACCTTATTTCAAAATACATGCGGGCAAGTTGGCGGAATTTAAAATGTTGACCGAAGCATTCGTCGAGAAAACCAAAAGCGAGCCGAAATGTTTGTATTACGGCTTTTGTTTTGATGGCGATATTGCCCACTGTCGCGAAGGCTATGCTGATGCCGCAGCCTTGTTACATCATCTGGAAAATGTCGGCGCGCTGTTGCAGCAAGCATTAACCATGGCTGACATCACGCGACTCGAAGTGCATGGTCCAGCGGCAGAGTTAGCAAAACTAAGTGCGCCGCTAGCCGCGCTGAAGCCGCAGATATTTACCTTGGAAAACGGCATTCGGCGCTGAGATGTTACAGCTCAGACCAAACTGCGAATGTTGTAATAAAGATCTCGCGCCTGATTCAACCGAGGCGCGGATTTGTACTTTTGAATGTACGTTTTGTGTAAGTTGCGTAGAAAATATTTTGCACGGCGTGTGCCCGAACTGCGGCGGCGAATTTAGCGCCAGGCCGCGTCGCCCGCAAAATAAACTGATGCAGTATCCAGCCTCAACTGAAAGGGTGTTTAAACCGGCAGGGTGCGCAAAAGAAGTGTAAAAAGTAGAATGCGTTGAGCGACGAAGCGCATCAATTACGAGCGATGCGCTTCGTACCTCAGCACATCTACATTTTTGTTTTAATCTTTATCGCCTTCGTCTTTATCCAATCCCATTTCCTGAATCTTGCGCGTGAGCGTGTTACGGCCCAAGCCAAGCAAGGTCGCTGCTTCGATGCGGCGGCCGCCGGTGTGCGCGAGGGCGCGGGTGATGAGCGCCGCTTCGAAATCTTTGGTCAGTTGATCAATGATGCCGCTTTCGCCGCGCGCGAGTTTGGCGGTGACCAGATTTTCCAGCGCACTACGCCAATCAAGCGCAGCCGAAACTTGGCTGCTGTCTTTAATTTCCGGCGGCAAGTCATTCACATCGATCGTTTGTCCTGGCGCCATCACGGTGAGCCAATGGCAAATGTTTTCCAGTTGGCGCACGTTGCCGGGTAAATCTTGCGCGGCTAAATATTGCAGCGCGGTTTCGGTAAATTTTTTCGGCGAAGTTTTTAATTCTTGCGCGCTGGTGTTGAGAAAATGTTTTGCTAGTAGCGGAATATCTTCGCGCCGTTCGCGCAGCGAGGGCAGGCGCAGGCGAATGACATTTAAGCGATGAAATAAATCTTCGCGGAATAAATGCAGTTTGACGCGTGCTTCGAGATCCTGATGTGTCGCGGCGATCACGCGCACGTTGGCAGCGATGGGTTGATGGCCGCCGACGCGATAAAATTGTCCGTCGGATAGCACGCGCAATAAACGCGTTTGCAATTCTGCCGGCATGTCGCCGATTTCGTCGAGGAATAGCGTGCCGCCTTCGGCTTGCTCAAAGCGTCCACGTCGTTGCGCCGCTGCGCCGGTGAATGCACCGCGCTCGTGGCCGAATAATTCCGACTCCAATAAGTCTTTCGGAATCGCGGCAGTGTTGATGGCGATGAAGGCCTTGTCTTTGCGCGGGCTGTGCGTGTGTAACGCGCGCGCGACCAATTCTTTGCCGCTACCCGATTCGCCGGTGATGAGCACCGTCGCGTGCGAATGCGACAGGCGGCCGATAGCGCGAAACACTTCTTGCATGGCGGGCGCTTGGCCGAGAATTTCCGGCGCGGTTTCGCTGGCGACCGCAGCCGAATCTTTACGCTGCGCTTCTTCCAGCGCACGACGCACTAAGGCGATGGCTTGATCGACATCAAACGGCTTGGGCAAATATTCAAATGCGCCGCCTTGAAACGCAGCGACCGCGCTTTCGAGATCGGAATACGCGGTCATGATGATGACAGGTAATTTCGGCTGTTGAGTTTTCAACTCCTGCAAAAATTCCAAACCCGATGCACCGGGCATGCGGATGTCGCTGACCACTACTTGTGGTGCTGAAATTTTCAGAGCAGCGAGCGCGTCGGTCGCGCTGCTGAAACTTTTGAATTCGATATTTTCTCGCGCGAAAGACTTCTCTAACACCCAGCGAATTGATTTATCGTCATCAATAATCCATACTAAATTATTCATATTAATCAATGAGTTATATTAAATTAAGAAACTTCGTTAGTGACCGGCAACAACAAACTAAAACAGGTATGGCCAGGCATGCTGTCGAATTCAATCATGCCATGATGTTGGTTGATAAACGTTTGCGCCAACGATAAACCAAGGCCGCTACCGCCATTGCGACCCGACACCAATGGATTAAAAATCGTATCACGTAAATTTTCCGGCACGCCGGGGCCGTTGTCGATGATTTCAATTTGTAACGCATGACGATAACGTTTGCGCGCAAGCGTGACTTGTCGCGCGATGCGTGTGCGCAAGGTGATCACACCATCGCCGTTCATCGCTTGCGCGGCATTACGCATAATATTTAATACCGCTTGAATCAGTTGTTCGCGGTCGCCGCTAAGTTCGGGCAAGCTGGTATCGTAGTCGCGCACTACACTGATGCCCTTGGGATACTCGGCTAGTATGACGCTGCGCACGCGCTCCAGCGCTTCGTGAATATTGATCGGCGCGATTTGCGGCAAGCGATGCGGCGTGAGCAAATTATCCATCAGCGTTTGCAGGCGGTCGGTTTCTTTCACGATCACTTGCGTATATTCGCGTAATTCTTTGCGTGGTAATTCGTGTTCGAGTAATTGCGCCGCGCCGCGTATCCCGCCGAGCGGATTGCGGATTTCGTGTGCGAGATTGCGAATCAGTTGGCGATTGCTTTCCTGTTGTTCGAGGATGCGTTCTTCGCGCGCGATTTTCATTTGCTGGTTGAGCGGTCGAAATTCCAGCAGCAGACCAGTTGATTCGAGCGGCGTAATAATACAGCTCACATGCAGAGGCAGTGGACTGCCGGTAAGCGCGACCGTCAATTCGTGCTCGTTAAAGCCGGTGGCGCTCGCCAGCGATGCACGTAAGGTCGCGATGAAAGCATCGTTGCCGTGCAAAAGTTGTCGCACTGAATAATGCTCGGTATTTTTGCGGCTGAAAGCAAAGAGCGTTTCAGCAGCCGGATTGGCATAGCACAAGGTCAATTCTACATCGAGCAGCATTACCGCCGTCGAAAGCAGTTCGAGCCCGGCGTAGGCTTCGTTGATCGAGTGTGTAATAGTGGCGGCGCTGCGCTTTGGGGTCATAGCTACAATGATAGCAACAAGCAGGCCAACATGCGGATTGAAATACACAGCCTAAAAACAAAACAGCCCGTCGAGGCGGGCTGTTTGCTTGAGTTGAGGCGGAGATTAATTTCTGACGTTAGCGCCCGAGCCGGTAGTCGGGCTGGCGCTGGCGCCGCCGATTTCTTTTCTCAGCGCGGTGATATTCTTTTCATGCAGCGCGACGGTGTCTTTGAGCTTTTGTACGCGCTCCTGATACTTGGCGAAATTGCGTTCGTCGCCGCGACGCTCGGCCTCGCCCTCGGCCAGCGCTTTTTTGGCGTCGCCAAGGAGTTTTTCTTCAGCGGCGAGTTCATCGTCAAGAATTTTTTTGCGCGAAGCATCACGATTGCGTTGCGTAGCGCCATCGACTTTAGGAAAATTGGCGGGTGTAGCGGACGAGGCGGCGGGTTCTTTTACTTTTGCCGCAGGCACGGTTTGAATCGGCTCCATCACAATGACTTTCGCGCCCGCCATCGGCACGTTGGAATACGTCACGCGGCCGTTTTCATCGACGAGTTTGTAAATGTCAGCGTGGACACTCGTGGCGGCCAAGATAAGCATTGCAAGCGAAAGGCATTTTTTCATAAAAAACCGATAATAATCAATGATAAACAAGTTTATGCCAAGGTAGAAATTATAGCAATCAAACTAACGTTACAACATGGTGCGCGTTGACTTGGCGCAATTCAACCAAAATAAAAAAGGGCGGGAAGCCCGCCCTTTTTTGTGCAGCAACACACAAATTACAGTGAGTAATACATATCAAACTCAACCGGATGCGTGGTCATGCGGAAGCGGGTGACTTCTTCCATTTTCAACGCGATGTAGGCGTCGATCATGCTGTTGCTGAACACGCCACCACGGGTCAAGAATTCGCGGTCTTTATCCAGATGCTCCAACGCTTGGTCGAGTGACGAACAAACGGTTGGGATCTTTGCATCTTCTTCCGGCGGCAAGTCGTACAGATTTTTGTCTGATGGATCGCCGGGATGGATTTTATTTTGCACGCCGTCCAGACCGGCCATCATCATCGCGGCGAACGCGAGGTATGGGTTAGCGGTAGGATCAGGGAAGCGCACTTCGATACGACGCGCTTTATCGCTTTGTACGAATGGAATACGAATCGACGCAGAACGGTTACGTGCCGAGTAAGCCAATTTCACCGGCGCTTCAAAGCCGGGGACCAAACGCTTATAGCTGTTGGTGCCGGGGTTGGTAATGGCGTTCAATGCGCGCGCGTGCTTGATAATGCCGCCAATGTAATACAACGCGAATTCGGACAAGCCAGCGTAACCGTTGCCAGCGAATAAATTCTTGCCGTCTTTCCAGATCGACTGGTGTACGTGCATACCGGAGCCGTTATCGCCGACGATAGGCTTAGGCATAAACGTTGCGGTTTTGCCGTAGCTGTTGGCGACGTTGTGAATCACGTACTTCATGATTTGCAGCCAGTCGGCGCGCTTTACCAGCGTGTTGAACTTGGTGCCGATTTCGCACTGGCCGGCGTTGGCCACTTCGTGGTGATGCACTTCAACCTCGACGCCCATTTCTTCCATCGCCAAACACATCGCCGAGCGCATGTCTTGCAATTGATCGACCGCCGGCACGGGGAAATAACCGCCTTTTACGGCGGGGCGGTGGCCGAGGTTGCCGCC
>JBEEJL010000019.1:0-5377 GCA_041169175.1 Pseudomonadota bacterium
GGCGGCAAAAAAAACAAAAACAAAAAGCGGCGCGGCGGGTTCGCCTTTTTTGCTTACTTTTTTGGCGAAGCAAAAAAGTGAAAGCCGCCGGGCTACCCCCGGCAAAATCTGTCCAAGTGCCGAACTACCAGACAACTAAAACACACCCATCCCCACCCTAACCCTCCCCTTGAAAGGGAGGGGATTTCTTGGCTGAATTAACCAATATAGGCATAACTTGCCGAGCTAAAGAGCCTGTCATCCTGAGCTTTGCGAAGGATCTGCTGTTCGGTTTTGATTCGACGCGCTTAACAGCAGATTCTTCGCTGACGCTCAGAATGACAGCTATGTTCGGCGCATACTGCGCAGGCGTAATGCTTAAACCTGCGAGCGCAGAAGCAATTTAGAAAGTAACACCAGGCGCTAAAACTTACTCGTAAATGGATTAGCAATTTGTTGAATATATTGATCTCCCAAAAACTTGGCGGCTTTGGCATTGATGTGATTTATGTCTTTGTACACCGCCAAATTTTCTATATACGTGGGGCACACTTCTTGGTTGCACATGATTTTTTTTGCGTCCACCACTAATATTTCTGGATGCTGTATTTTTATTTGATCAATGATTTGATCAACTGCAGCTTGAGTCTGCTGCACGAACTGGTAAGGAATATCACAGCTTTGTTCATCCGTTATCCAGCCGCGTTTTTTTTGCAATATGCACTGCGACATATCTGATTTGTAATAAGGGCTGTCTTTGAAGATGACCGGTATCGCACCGCTGGCGCGGATTTTATCTACTGCGGTAATCATGCCGCTTTGAAAATCATGCGTGTACACCTTGGACGACCAAAATCCGCCAAGCGCAACATATTTATAATTGCTGGCTAGCTCAAGCATATCGAGGTTGCGTTTCTGGCAGGCCTGAGACTCGGCGCTCGCTAGTTTCCCTGCTACAGGGAAATCAATCGGGGAACAACTTCCCTGCACGTTATAAACTGCCTTTAATTTGGCGTTACTCGCGAGCTGTTCGAGAAAAGGCTTGAAGTGATTAGCGTGAGAATCGCCGAGCAATAAAATTTGCGCTTGGCTTTGCGTGGTATCGCCAAAGGCACAATGTTCGAGCAGATAAGCAGCATCAATCTTTCGATAGTCGCCGTCCGCTACCGAGCAAGTGCGGCCGAGATCACGCTCGAATGAATAGCTGGAAATCAGTTCACGCATATCTGCGGAAAATCGCTTGGGCGCGCCCTCGGTCATATAGGAATACAGACCGAACGACATAAATGCCACGGTGGGTATCAGATATATTTGGGTAAAAGCTTGTTTGAAGCGCATGTTTTTATTTTTTCTGATCGGCGTCTCGATAAATTTCCAGGTGAGATAAGCCAAAATAAAGGTGAGCGCCACCGCAGCCGCCGCAACGCCGAAGCTCAATTCAATTTTTCGGTAGCGCAGAAATGAAAAGATCGGCCAATGCCAAAGATAGAGCGAATAGGAAATGAGGCCCATCGCGACCATCCATTTGTGCTTCAGCAATGGGGTGATCGCGTTATCCATGCTGCAGGCATAAATCACTAGGGCCGTGCCGAGGCAGGGATATAGCGAATTTATTCCTGGGAAAGCGGTATTTCGGTTGATGAGGAACAATGAACCCAGCATCAATCCGACGCCTAATAAAGCTAACACGTTCGACACGAGGAGATTTTGTACCGGCCTACGCTGCGAAATGAAAAAGGCCAGCGCACCGATAATTAATTCATGCGCTCGGGTGGTCAATAGAAAATAAGTGGGCTTTTGCCCGGTTTTATATTCCGAATAGGCGACACACAGAATACCCATCACCACCAGCACGGGTATTAATTGGGTTCTGAAATAGCGATAAAGCAGAATCAGGATAGTAGGGAAAACAAAGTAGAACTGTTCTTCGACAGACAGCGACCAGGTATGCAGCAGCGGAAACTCCTCCGTCCTGCTGCCAAAATAACCCCAGCTGGAAAGGGAAAAAAATATATTGGAGACAAATACCCAGGATGCGGCCAGAGACGAAGTGAACAGAACGTAGTCGTTTGGAATCAGTAAATAGCTGGAACCAATAAGCGTCAGTAATGCGACAACAATATATGCAGGGAAAATGCGTTTAATGCGTCGGGTATAAAAATCTGTATAAGTAAATGTGTTGTTCTCAATACCTGTGGCGATAAGCCCAGTAATCAAATAACCGGAGATGACGAAAAAAATGTCCACCCCAATAAACCCGCCAGGCATAAAACGTGAATTAGCGTGAAAGATAATCACCGCCAACACGGCTATGGCGCGCAGACCATCTATATCAGGACGATACAAATGTTGCAGGCTGGATTTTAGCGCTACTTGTTGATTCATAGATCGATTAATTCTGCTTATAATTCAAATGCTTATGTAAAAATAATTAATTTGAATCATATCTCGAATCGAAGCTGGTGGATATACATTGAATCACCCATTGTGAATTTATTGCTTGTGCAATGGCTAATGTGAGCAACTCAAGGTAACAGATAATTCTTGAATGAATATTTCTGACGGAAGATTAGGGGTTTATTTCTTCGACTCGATGACACGCCACCATCCGCGCATCGATCAATCTCGGCAACGGCGTTTCTTCTTTACAACGTGCGATAGCATGCGGACAACGCGTGTTGAAGGCGCAACCTGTTGGCGGATTAAGCGGTGATGGCAACTCACCTTTGATGCTGATGATTTTTTTACTGCGGCCGGTGAGTGATGGCGTGCTGGCGAGTAGCGCTTGTGTGTAGGGATGCAAAGGCTTGGAAAATATTTTTTGCTTGCTGCCGCTCTCTACTGCGTTGCCGAGATACATGACGATGACGTTATCCGCGACGTGTTCGACGACGCTTAAGTTATGCGAAATGAATACATAACTGACGCCGAATTCATTCTGTAAGTCATTGAATAAATTCAGTATTTGCGCCTGTATCGATACGTCTAACGCGGACACCGGTTCATCGGCGACAACGACTTTCGGATTCAACATGAGCGCGCGTGCAATCGCGATGCGCTGGCGTTGCCCGCCGGAAAACATATGTGGATAACGCTGCGCGAACTCGGGACGCAGGCCCACTTTGGCCATCATCATTTGCACTTTATCTTGCGCGTCTTTTTGCGAAATTCCGCCCGCAATGATTAACGGCTCGGCGAGTGTGGTGTTGATTTTTTTGCGCGGGTTGAGCGACGCATAGGGATTCTGAAATACCATTTGCACTTTGGCATGCAGTTTCTTCTTTTCATCGCCGACTACACCGGCAGTATCTTTACCATCGATGATCAGCTTGCCCGATGTGGGTTCTTCGATCAGTGTGAGTTGTCTGGCCAGCGTGGATTTACCGCAGCCGGATTCGCCGACCACGGCCAAGGTTTCTCCCGCCGCTAAATTAAACGACACGCCATTCAATGCTTTCACTACGCTATGGCCTCGCATCAAGCCGCGACTGATGCGATAGTGCTTGGTTAAATTGTCGGCGACGAGGACGCTCATGCTGCACTCTTCTGCGGTTTGCCTACTGCGTCGAGCGGTGTGTGGCAACGCACGGCCGATTCTATTTTGCCCATCAGTTGCGGACGATCCGCTTTACATTGCTCGAACACATACGGACAACGCGGCGACAACAAGCAGCCACGCGGCCTATCATATTGACCCGGCACCACGCCGGACAGAGCATTCAATCTTTCTGCGCCGTGATTATGTTCCGGCAATGCGGCAAGCAAAGCTTGCGTATAAGGATGACGCGGCGCCTGGAATATCTGCGGTATCGCGCCCGACTCCACCACTTGGCCGGCATACATCACTAGCGCACGTTGCGCGACTTCGGCGACCACGGCGAGATCATGGCTGATGAGAATCAGCGCCATATTGGTTTCTTTTTGTAGCTTCATCAGCAAATCGAGAATCTGCGCTTGCACTGTTACATCTAGCGCCGTCGTCGGCTCATCAGCAATCAATAATTTCGGATTACATGCCAACGCGGTCGCGATCATCACGCGTTGGCTCATGCCGCCGGAGAGTTGATGTGGATAGGCATTGAGGCGATTTTTTGCGTCGGGGATTTCAACAAGATTCAATAGATCCAGCGCGCGTTGTTTGAGTTCTGCGCTGGAACCGCCTTGATGGATTTTGATCGCTTCGCTGATTTGATAACCGACGGTGAAGCTCGGATTCAAGCTGGCGACGGGATCTTGAAAAATCATCGAGATGTCGGCGCCGATTACTTTACGTCGTTGTTTTTCATTCAGCGCGAGCAGGTCTTGGCCGTTGAAGGTCATCGCATCGGCTTTGACACGACCCGGCGCGTCGATCAAACCCATGATGGCCAACATCGACACACTTTTTCCCGAGCCGGATTCGCCGACGATGCTGACCACTTCACCCGCATCGATAGAAAAATCAACGCCATCGACCGCCGCAAAGGGATTTTTTTCTGCGCCGAATTCGACGCGTAAATTTTTGACGTCGAGCAGGCTCATGCTGATTGCTTCAAGCGTGGGTCAAGCGCGTCGCGCAAACCATCGCCGAGTAAATTCAGCGCCAGCACCGTAATCAAAATCGCGAGGCCGGGGAAAGTCACCACCCACCAGGCGCGCTCGATATAATCACGCGCCGACGCAAGCATGGTGCCCCACTCCGGCGTCGGCGGTTGCGCGCCGAGGCCGAGAAAACCCAACGCAGCAGCATCGAGAATAGCGGAAGAAAAACCCAAAGTCGCCTGTACGATCAACGGTGCCATGCAGTTCGGCAACACAGTGATAAACATCTGGCGAAATAATCCTGCACCCGCGATGCGCGAGGCAGTGACGTATTCTTTATTCATCTCCGACAAGGCCGATGCGCGCGCGAGGCGTGTGTAATGCGGCAGGCTGACGATGGCGATGGCATACATGGTGTTAGCGAGACCGGGGCCGAGGATGGCGACAATGGCGACAGCGAGCAGCAGACTCGGCAACGCTAGCATAATGTCGGCGAGGCGCATGATGCCTGAATCGGCCATGCCCGGAAAAAATGCGGCGAACATACCGAACAAAATACCAAACAACATCGACAAGCCGACGGCAACCAAACCAATAATCAAAGACAAACGCGCGCCGTGAATCAAACGCGAAAAAATATCGCGGCCGATGTCGTCGGTGCCGAGCAAAAATTTCGAACTCCCGCCGGACCAGACAGGCGGCGTCAATAGTGCATCACGGAATTGTTCGATAGGATCATGCGGCGCAATGACGTTGGCAAAAATCGCGCAAAATAAAACCAGCACCATGATGATTAAACCACCGAACGCGCCTTTGTTGCGTTTGAAATCACGCCAAAATTCTGCCAACGGCGACGGTGGCGCGATTATCTCTAAGT
>JBEEJL010000020.1:0-6727 GCA_041169175.1 Pseudomonadota bacterium
AGTCCATTCTTTTTCAAGTTTACCAAAAATAAACCCTTGCTGAAAATTGTTTAGCGGCTATCTAACTTGTAACGTGGCGCATGTTTGAAACAAGTCTCCGCTGGCATAGAGAAAAAAAATACCGCGTTCGAAATTATTTACCCTGCAACAAAGCCAAACCAAACCCGACGCCGAATCCGGTCAGCGCATCGCTTACCGCGCCGAGCCCGCCTTCACAACGCGCAGAGGAAAGATCGACATGCAACCAAGGCGTGTCGGCGTGAAATTTATTCAGAAATCTCGCCGCGAGAATAGCATCGGCTTCGCCCTCAAGAATACATTGTTTAGTGTCGGCAATTTTACTATCTAGCGCCGGATCATAATCGGCGTCGAGCGGAAATGAATTCATGCGTTCGCCCGATTGGTGACCGGCAGCAATCGCCTGAGCAACCAAAGAATCACGATTACCAAACACGCCGCTGTAACGATTACCCAGCGCAACAATCATGCTGCCGGTTAATGTCGCGAAGTCGAGTATGTAAGCTGGTTTTTCTTTCGCGGCCAGGGTAAGCGTATCGGCCAGCACCATGCGCCCTTCTGCGTCGGTGTGCATGATCTCGATGCTGGTGCCGTTGAGCGCAGTGACGACATCGTTTTGTTTATACGCATTCGGGCCGATATGGTTTTGTGCGATGGCGAGCCAGCAATCAATTTCGAGCGGCAATTTTAATTTTGTCGCGGCAAGCAAAATGCCGAGCACCACCGCCGAGCCGTTCATATCTTCGTGCATACCGTGCATATAGCGCGCAGGTTTGAGATTGTGGCCGCCAGTGTCAAAGCAAATACCTTTGCCGACCAACGCGATTTTTTGCTTGGCGTTTTTGGGCGAGTATTTTAAGTGAACAATCGCGGCGTCGCCTTCCGCGCTGCCCTGCGCAACGGCGACAAATGCCCCCGCACCGATTTTACGCAGCGCTTTCATATCGTGCTCAATAATTTTCCAGCCGTGTTGTTTTGCCAACAGTTTAATTTTCGCGCGATAAATTTTCGGCGTGAGTTCGTTCGGCGGCGTATGCGTGAGTTCGCGCGCGAGAATATTGCCTTCGGCGCGCGCGACCGCATGAGCAAAACTATCGACCGATTTATAACCAAAAATACTTATATTATTCAATGGCTTATATTCGTTCTTTTGCTTCCGCGTCGGCATCGCTGCGCTGTTGGCCAGCGCGACATAAATAGATTGGTCAGCAAAACTTTTTTTCTGCGCAGCGTCGCCGGCAACAGAAATGGTAATGCTTGCCGGCTTTTCGTCGAGTAAAATCTGCAACGCCTTGCGCAAGCCTGTGTGTTGTTCGAATACCGACGCTGCATCGTCCACCATCACCCACACCACCAAGCCGCCCTGCCCATTATCCCCGGCCACCGGCGCAGTTAATTCATCCGGCTTCATCGCTTTACGCGCGAGAGATTGTTTGAGCTGCGCGAGGCCGGGCAATCCTGTCGGCAAAGTTTTGCTTTTAGGCAGCACCACTAATAGATGTTGAGCCGCAGCAAAGTCTTTAGCGGAAATTTCTGCCGCTTGTTGATTAGTTTTTGTCGCCAAAATATTTTCTCCCGTTTTTTATTCGCGCCCTACTGAATTCAGGCTGCGTGCTAAAATAATCTGAACAACTCATATTATAACGCTATGCGCGCCTATCTCGACTTAATGCAACATGTGCTCGACCACGGCACGCAAAAATCCGACCGCACCGGCACCGGCACCATCAGTGTGTTCGGCCACCAAATGCGCTTTGATCTGGCTAAAGGTTTTCCGCTGGTCACGACGAAAAAATGTCATATGAAATCCATCGTGCACGAGTTGCTATGGTTTCTGCAAGGCACCAGCAATATCGATTATCTGAAACTACACAACGTCACCATCTGGGATGAATGGGCCGATGCGCAGGGCAATCTCGGGCCAGTGTACGGCGTGCAGTGGCGCTCGTGGCCTGCGCCGGACGGTCGGCATATCGATCAGATTACCCAAGTCATCGAGCAGATCAAAAAAAACCCCGATTCACGCCGCTTGATTGTGTCGGCGTGGAACGTCGCCGATATCGATAAAATGGCACTGGCACCGTGCCACGCACTGTTTCAATTTTATGTCGCCGATGGCAAATTATCCTGCCAGCTTTATCAACGCAGCGCAGATATTTTTCTCGGCGTGCCGTTCAATATCGCATCGTATGCTTTATTGACCATGATGGTGGCGCAAGTGTGCGGTTTGAAACCGGGCGAATTTGTCCACACGCTCGGCGATGCGCATCTCTATAGCAATCATCTCGACCAAACGCACGAGCAATTGTCGCGCGCGCCGCGTGCGCTGCCATCGCTGAAAATCAATCCGGCGGTAAAAGATATTTTTGGCTTTAAGTTCGAAGATTTCGTTTTGGAAAATTATGATCCGCACCCCGCGATTAAAGCGCCGATTGCTGTATAAATATGCGTAAATCCCTCATCGTTGCCATGTCGAACAACCGTGTCATCGGCGCGGACAATACGCTGCCGTGGCATTTACCCGCCGACCTGAAACATTTCCGCGCGCTGACGATGGGCCACCCGATTATCATGGGGCGCAAGACACACGAGTCGATTGGCAAACCGTTGCCGGGCCGCGAGAATATCGTGGTGTCGGCGAATAAAGATTTTTCTGCGCCGGGCTGCCACGTTGTGGCGTCGCTTCACGCAGCTTTAGAAGCGTGTGGAAAGGCCGAAGAAATATTTTTCATCGGCGGTAATACTTTATATCAGCAAGCCTTGCCGCTAACAGAACGGATTTATCTCACCCATGTCGATTGCGACGTGAAAGGCGATACTTTTTTTCCTGTGCTGGAGATGAAGACTTGGCGCGAAGTCGCGTCGGAAGTGCGCCCTGCGGATGAAAAAAATGCTTATGCGTGCCGTTTTGTCACGCTGGATAAAATTAAATAACTAATTGATTATATTAAGATTTTTTAGCGACTTTTTTTGCGGCAGACTTTTTTGCAGCAGTGGTTTTTTTTCCTTGTGCCGCATTCCACGGCCATAAATCCGGATTCATAAACGGATTGTCCGCGGGCGCTTCAGCCGCCGTTTTATCTTGCGCAGGCGTTAGCATGGCGCGCTGATATTCCAAAGTCTTGATGGAAAGCTGCAACATGGAAAGATTGCTGTTCAGCCACATTTCCACCGTGCGCAATTCGGAAATTTTTTTCTCTAATTCGTCGGGATCCAGCACCGGCATAAACGGATTTTGTGCGGGCAAACCCATCGGGTTCATCATTTTGCGGAACAGTTCCATTACATCATCTTGGCCGACTTTTTTATTCATGATTTACCCCTCAATAATCCATAGCTCAAAATTACGCGCATGTTATCGTCGCGTCAATATAAAAAAGCCGACGCTTGCGTCGGCTTTTTTTAGTTTGAGATAAAACAATAGTTTGTTGAAAAACGTAGCGAGCGGGCTGAGTTTGAGTCGAGGAGCGGAAACGTATGCCTTATACTTTGAGCACCGGACGCTGAAAAACGGCCCGCGCAGCAGTTTTGCGATAAAATTAATTGTATTTGCGGATAAAAGCGCGTATTTCCGGGTAAATATTTTCACGGAATTTTCGCCCGCTGAAGATGCCGTAATGGCCGCAACCTACCGCGTCATAGTGTTTTTTGTGTGCGGCGGGAATGCCTTTACACAAATCCTGCGCCGCTTTAGTTTGACCGCCGCCGGAAATATCGTCCAGCTCACCTTCGACGGTAAGCAGCGCGGTTTTTTTAATCGCCTCGGGTTTCACCAGCTCGCCCGCCACGATCATTTTGCCTTTGGCCAGATCAAAATCCTGAAATACTCTTTTCACCGTTTCCAAATAATAATCGGCGGGCATGTCGAGTACGGCGTTGTATTCATCATAAAACTTGCGATGCGCTTCGGCGCTGTCGCCGTCGCCTTGTAACAGATGATCGAAAAAATCCCAGTGCGACTGAATATGTTTATCCGGGTTCATCGCGACAAAACCCATGTGTTGCAAAAAGCCCGGATAGACGCGGCGTCCCGCGCCGGGATAATTGACCGGTACGCGTGCGAGCACATGTTTTTCAAACCATTCAATCGGTTTGTCTTTAGCGTAGCTGTTGACGCTGGTCGGGCTGCGCCGCGCGTCAATCGGCCCGCCCATCATGGTCATCGTACGCGGAATAATTTTTTCGCCATCTTGCGCCATCAGCGAAATCGCGGCGAGAACCGGCACGGTCGGCTGGCAAACCGACACTACATGCACGCCATCGCCAAGAAAGCGGATAAACTCTTTTACGTAGCCGACGTAATCGTCGAAATGAAACGCGCCTTCGGTAATCGGCACCATGCGCGCATCGACCCAGTCGGTGATATACACATCATGGTCAGGTAAAAACGTGCGCACCGTGTCGCGCAACAAGGTGGAATGATGGCCGGACAATGGCGCAACGATCAATAGTTTCGGCAAGCTGACTTTTGCCGCTTTTTGAAAATGCAGTAAATGACAAAACGGTTTATCCAGCGCGAGAGTTTGTGTAACGGCGACAACTTTGCCTTTGACAAGGATTTCTTCGATGCCGAAATCCGGCTTTTCATAACGTTGCACGATACGCGCAAATAATTCGCAACTAGCGGCGACATTGCGACTCAGAGGTGAGTAGGATAATGCGCTGAACGGATGCGTGAAAAGTTTTGCGCCGACTTGGCTCCACCACAGCATCGGTGCCGTAGCGGCATGAGACATTTCGTTTAAGCGATACAGCATATTTCACCCCGTAAATGTTACTTAGCCGCGTTTGGATTGATTCCAATGTTTAGCGCAGAATGTGCTAAGGCTATGCTGTGACGCAACAACTGTCAAGGAAACGCCACACTGTTTTACACTAGCATCCAATCCTGTCGTTTTTTTCGCCCGATCATAATTCGGCATAAAACATAACTCATTGTTTTTATTAAATAATTTAATATTTCTTGATGCGACCCTATGACAACCATTACGCCACCCGCCCAGCATCTATTGAATACCTTCTTCCCCCCAATCGAGCCGTATGAGCGCGGTATGTTGCCGCTGGATGCGCGCCACACTATGTATTGGGAAGTGTCGGGCAATCCGCGCGGCGTGCCTGTGGTATTTTTACATGGCGGTCCCGGCGCAGGATCAGGCCCGACGCATCGACAATTTTTTGACCCGGCGTTTTATCGCATTATTATTTTTGATCAGCGCGGCGCGGGGCGCTCAACACCGCTGGGCGAGCTCACCGATAACACCACGCCGCATTTGATTCACGACATGGAAACTTTGCGCCGTCATCTTAAAGTCGATAAGTGGCTGGTGTTCGGCGGCTCATGGGGCAGCACGCTCGCGCTGGCTTACGCCCAAGTTCATGCAGAAAAATGTCTCGGCCTGGTTTTGCGCGGCATTTTTCTTTGCCGACAATCGGAGATCGATTGGTTTTTATACGGTGTAAAAAATATTTTTCCCGAAGCCTGGCGCGAATTCGCCGGGCATTTACCCGCGGCCGAGCACGGCAATCTTCTCGACGCGTATTACACGCTGCTCACCAATCCCGACCCGAAAATCCATATGCCTGCAGCGCGCAAATGGAGCGTGTATGAAGGCTCCTGTTCATCGCTGCTGCCCAATCCCGACCTGGTGCATCACTTCGCCAGCGACGTAGTCGCGCTCGGCCTCGCGCGCATCGAAGCACATTACTTCAAACACGATATTTTTCTGCCGACCAATTCATTACTCGACCACGCACATAAGTTGCATTCGATTCCCGGCGTCATTGTGCAAGGCCGCTACGATGCAGTCTGTCCCGCCGTATCGGCCGACGATTTACATCGCGCGTGGCCCCAGGCGACGTATATTATTGTCGATGATGCCGGACACTCGGCGTTTGAGCCCGGTATTCGCCATGAATTAATTGCCGCAACGCAAGACTTCAAAACGCGCTTACTCAGCGCAGCTTGAATTGACATTCATGCTTTTGCTATTGCAATTATCCGCCTATACTTTACAGTGTCGGCTTCGCGTATAGACGTGCGCAAATAGGCCACAGATGGAAAATAGATGAGCCAAACACTCGATAAAGAGATCCTGGAAGACAGACAGAATCACTTGGAACAGCTCTACCCGATTGCCGAAACAGTCGGTTCGCGTATCACGCGCGTGCGTCAGCTTGCCGCGCGCCTATTCGGCACCCAGGCGGTTTTGGTTCCCGTGCCCGGCCGTGCGCCTGCGTGGGCCTTCGCTGCCGGCGGCTTCGCCACTTGTGCGGCCGAGCATTGTTTTATCGCCCACACGCTGGAGCGCAATGCGCCATTTTTAGTGCCGGATGTCGCCGCCGATGCTCGCTTTACCACTAATCCCAATGTCGCCACGGCTCCCAGCATTGGATTTTTTGCCGGCTGTCCGTTTCACGACAACAACGGCAATCGCATCGGCGTATTTGCTATTTTCGGTCCCAGCCCGCGCGAATTATCTGCCGAAGAAATGCTCACCTTGCGTGACCTGGTGCGCTGGACCGAGGCCGAATTGCGCATCAGCAGCTTGGGCGAAGCGCAAATTGAACTGATCGAAGAATTGAACGTGACGCAGCGCGCTGCCTTGCTTCATCCCGGCACGCGCACCTGGAATCGCAACGCCATTGAAAGTATTTTAGCCAAAGAAATTGACCGCTGCCGTCGCGCCAAAGAGCCGATGTCGCTGGCGCT
>JBEEJL010000021.1:0-3666 GCA_041169175.1 Pseudomonadota bacterium
GAAATCGAACGCTTGCGCCAAGCGGCGACACAAGTGGGCGGCGGCTCGGCCATTGACCTTAGCGTGGCCTCCACGTTAAACGAAGCTTTGGCCTTGCTAAAAACATCCGCTTTTAACGCCATTATCGCCAACTTGCTGCTGCCTGATAGTCGCGGCGCCGATACCGCTCGCGCGCTCAACCAGCGCGCGCCTGATATTCCCATGATCGTCATTACCACCGCAGAGCGCGAAGACGCTGGTCTGCAGGCGATGCAACAAGGCGCTGCCGGCTATATGGTACAAAGTGAAATCAGTGCCGCCATGCTGCGCCGCGAATTACGTCATGCTATTCAGCGCAAACACGCTGAAAGCAACATTAAAATTATGCTGGCCGAAAAAGAAATGTTGATCACGCAACTCACCGCGGCCAATGCAGAATTGGAACATTCGCGCGCAGCGATTGCGGAGCTGGCGATTCGCGACGATCTGACGGGTATTTTTAATCGGCGCGAACTCAATCGGCTGATGGTGGAAGAAATCGAACGCAGCCGTCGTTCCAAACTACCGCTGGCACTGGTTTTGATGGATATTGATTACTTCAAAAAAATCAATGACTTATATGGGCATCCAGCAGGGGATAAAATCTTGCGCCAATTGGGTAGCTTGCTCTCCACCAATTTGCGCGGCACCGACAAATCGGCGCGTTATGGCGGCGAAGAATTCGCCATTTTGTCGCCTGATTTGCCCAAAATGGCCGCAGCCGCCATGGCCGAGCGCCTGCGCGGCATTGTCGCGGGACATGTTTTCACCATCAGCGGCGACGATAAAAAAAGCATCGTCATCCCCCTTACCGTTAGCTTGGGCGTGGCTATTTATCCCGACCACGGTGATACAGCAGAAGATATCTTTAAAGCCGCCGATATGGCGATGTATCACGCCAAAGACTTAGGTCGCAACACCGTGGCCAGCCTAAAAGGGCCGCCGGCCTGATATTTCGGTTATCTTTTCAGCCGGCTACCCGTTGGTAACATTTATACGGGTGTGTCCTAGATCACAGCAATTTCCCCCTTAACGCCCTTACCCTATGCTTCTAGGGGAATATTTATTAGAGTTAATAGTTTTTTAATAAAATCAAACACTTAAATAAATTAAAGGTTTATAGTTATTTATCATGCAAGTCCAGTTTAAATTACTGCGTTATTTTTCCATCGCCAGCCTGATTTCTATCGTGCTGGCTGCTGCTGCGCTGGTGACGTTTTATCGTTACACCGCCATGAACAGCTTGGTATTGGAAAAACAAGACCAAAATCAGGCGATGGTGCGCTTGTTTGCCGACACCTTGTGGCCGAAATACGCGCCGTTCTTTAACGCTTACTCGGCGAAAAATCCTGAAGCGGTGCGCAGCGATGCGCGCACCGCCGAACTGATTGAGTCGAGCTACAAAAATCTGAAAAGCCTCGGCGCGGTGAAGGTCAAAGTGTATGACAAAACAGGCGTCGCCATTTTTTCCACCGAGAGTAAGCAAATCGGCGAAAGTGGCGCGGACAATGCCGGTGTGAAAAAAGCGTTGGCCGGTGAAATATTCAGCGAGCTAAATCACAAGGATTCATTCAACTCCTTCGACCGGCCGGAGCCGCTACTGCAACGTCATCTGATCACGTCTTACCTCCCCTATCGCAATCCACAGACGCAAACTATCGAAGGCGCTACCGAGATATATTCCGACGTAACCGACTTGCAGGCGCGCATTGCAACTACGCAGCGCAGCCTGATGTACGGCGTGATCGGCGTGTTGGGCGCCTTGTATGGTGCGCTGTTTTTAATTGTAAAACGCGGTAACGACGTCATTCGCAAAAACGAAATCGAGCGCAACCGTGCGCAAAAAGAATTAGTATTGGCGCGCGAATCGCTGGAGCAACGCGTACTGAAACGTACCGAAGCATTAAAAAAAGTGAACGCGGATTTGAAATCGGAAATCACCGAACGCAAGCGCAGTGAAGATCGCATCCGTGAAATGGCGTATTTCGATCACTTGACCAAATTGCCTAACCGCGCATTTTTCAAATCGCAACTCGAAACCAGTATCGGCTACGCCAAGCGCAAAAACCAAATGCTGGCGGTGATGTTTATGGATCTGGACCACTTCAAGCGCATCAACGATACGCTGGGCCACACGATGGGCGACGATCTGCTGCAACAAGTAGCGCGGCGTTTGACGCAGTGTGTGCGTGGCGAAGACATGGTGGCCTCAGTCACGCAATTCCCCGTTGCCGAACAAGGTAATAGCGTCGCGCGTTTAGGCGGCGACGAATTTACGCTGCTGGTCACTGACGTGGTCAGCCCGTATAACGCCGGTAAAGTCGCGCGCCGCGTGATTGAATCTTTCAGCGTGCCGTTCCGTCTTGGTATTCATCAAGTCCAAGTCAGTCCGTCGCTCGGCATTTCGTTTTATCCGTTCGACGGACAGGATGTCGATTCATTACTGATGACCGCCGACACCGCGATGTATCACGCGAAAGAGCAAGGCCGCAATAATTATCAGTTCTATTCCAAAACCATGAACGCCGCGGCGTTTGAAAAACTCTCCCTCGAAAGCAGCTTGCGTAAAGCGATGGAGCGCAATGAATTCGTACTCTATTACCAGCCGCAAATCGAAGCCAAGACGCGCAAGATCGTCGGCATGGAAGCGCTGATTCGCTGGAACCATCCGGAAATGGGGCTGGTTGCACCCGGTAGTTTTATTCCGCTAGCAGAAGAGACTGGACTGATTGTGCCGATTGGTGAATGGGTGCTCGACACCGCTTGCCGGCAGAACAAAGCGTGGCAGAACGCCGGCTTCGCGCCAGTGCGCGTAGCGGTCAACATTTCCAGTCCGCATTTCCGCCAGGAAAAATTAATCGAGGCGACTTCGTTGGCGCTGAATAACAGCCAGCTCGATGCCAGCTATCTCGAAATAGAAGTGACGGAAAGTTTGTTGATGCAAAACATCGAATCGACGATTGCCGTACTGGAAAAACTTAAATCGATGGGCGTCAAACTGTCCATCGACGACTTCGGTACCGGTTATTCATCGCTCAACTATTTGCAACGCTTCCCGATTGACTCGCTCAAAATCGATCGCAGCTTCGTCAAAGATTTGGGTAACACACCAGACGACGCCGCCATCACGCGCGCGATTGTGGCGATGGCGGATAGCCTCGGCTTAAGCGTCGTGGCCGAAGGCGTAGAAACAGAAAAACAATTCGACATATTGCAATCACTCGGTTGCAACGAAATGCAGGGCTACTTATTCAGTCAGCCAGTGCCCGCGCAAGTCGCCAGCCAACTATTACGCGCCGGCATGATTTTGCCGAAACCAAAAACAGAAGAAATCGATGCAGCGGGAAATGCGTTGCGCTTGGTGAAGTAAGTTCATTTTTGTGCGCCAGTAGATAGTTGCCGTCATAACAATCTGTAACAATCACAGTCTGTTCATATCAGTAAGTCTTACTCCCCTGTTGCAACTCAATCAAAGGAAGAAAAAAATGAAACGTGTTATTAGCTTATTGCTTATTTTATGCATGACCGGCTGTGCCAGCACCACCATGATCAAATCGGTTCCTGATGGCGCTACTATTTTTCTCAATGGAGAAAAAGTCGGAACCACTCCTTACACGCATACGGATACAAAAATTATAGGCGCACGCA
>JBEEJL010000022.1:0-3866 GCA_041169175.1 Pseudomonadota bacterium
AACAACTGGCGACAGACTGGCCAACGTGATGTCATCGCTAGTCGATAGATAAATATCTACCGCAGGCGCGGCGGGTGCGGCATGGACTACTTTTAATCTTAATTTATCCGCAGGCGGCGCACTGTTGTCTTCATTAATTACCAAGGGCTCAACTGCAGCGGCCGTATTGGCGGCAATAATGGTGTAGTAACGGCCTTCCATTAAATCTTGCGATAGGTTGACCAAGGGAACTGATGTGCTGGTGGTAGTGCCGGTTGTAATCGGCGTGGTATTGATTTTAATATTGCGTTTACCCGCATCGACTTGATTAAAGCCGATGGCGTCTTTGAAAGGAAAGCTGCTGAGAAAATTTTTGTCGTCGAGTAAGACGTTCACCAAACCTGCGTCAGGCGACGCATGCATCACGCGCAGATTGGCTTTTGGCGTCGGCGTGGTCGTGCTGCTACATGCAGCGAACATACAAGTGAATAAAATCGAGGCGAACAATACAAAACGTTTCATGACAGATTCCAAAGATTTGGTTGCTTGCGATTATAAGTCAGAAGCATGCGCGGGACGGAGAATAAATACGCAGTGATATACACATAAACAATAAAAAGTTCATTTAAATCAAATACTTACTATATTTTAGGCAAAGTCACACCGTGCTGCCCTTGATACTTGCCGCCGCGATCTTTATACGAGGTTTCGCATACTTCGTCGCTTTCAAAAAACAACACCTGCGCCACACCTTCGTTAGCGTAAATTTTCGCGGGCAGCGGCGTGGTGTTGGAAAACTCCAGCGTCACATAGCCTTCCCACTCCGGCTCGAACGGCGTGACGTTGACGATAATGCCGCAGCGTGCGTAAGTCGATTTACCCAAGCAGATGGTCAGCACATTGCGCGGGATACGGAAATATTCCACCGTGCGCGCGAGAGCGAAGGAATTGGGCGGGATGATGCAGAAATCGCCCTTCACATCGACAAAAGATTTTTCATCGAAATTTTTCGGATCGACGATGGTGCTATTGATATTGGTGAACAACTTGAATTCGTTCGAGCAGCGAATGTCGTAACCATAACTCGACGTACCGTAAGACACGATGCGTTCACCGTTGACCATCTTCACCTGATTCGGCTCAAACGGCTCGATCATCTTGTGTTGCTCCGCCATGCGGCGGATCCATTTGTCTGCTTTGATACTCATATATAGGATGTTTTCTTGATTGGATGGCGCATGGTAAAGCAAACTCGAGCTAGGCGCAAAATCTCAGCGGCGACGTGTGACGGTTTGTTTGTTTCCACTGGACAAAGTCCGCGCATCGCGCCAGCCATACGCGACTTCGATAAAATTCTCGCCGCCGACACCGACATGCTTTTCCGCCAGCAACTCGCCGCCCATCGCGTCGTAAAATCCGCGCGATGGATTATCGCGCAAACACCACACCGCCATCGACCACAAACCGGCTTTGGTAAACTCATTCACCAGCGCTGCCGTTAATTCGCGGCCGATGCCCTGCTGCTGATAATCTTTTAATACATAGAGCAAATACATTTCAGAAAAATAATCCAGCGACAAATCCCGCGCCGGACCACCCTGCGCAAAACCAATCAAGCCCTGTCTATCCGTCTGCGCCACATAAGTCGTCGTGCCCGGTGTAGTCAACCAACCCGTCCATTTATTTTCGTAATCCGCATACGTCATGCGCGACAAAAACTTTTCCGGCAACACGCCCGCGTATTGATTGCGCCAAGTGTCCACATACACACGAGCGAGCGCGGGAATGTCGTCTTGCGTGGCGGGGAGGATGTGGATCATGAATTATTCAATATAATCAATAATATGTGCAATGCGCCGGATAGCGAGAGTATCACGACTCATTGCACACTAATTAGCTTTCTATGCAAGCTAGCCAAATTTCTCGCTGCGCTAAACAGCTCTTTCTGTTTGTTTGATTTTCTTTTTCCACGGTATCGGCACTATCCCCAAACATACTAATACTCCATAGGCTGCAGCAGAAATAAATGTAAATATTAAGTACTTTGTCGGAATATCAATATAGTAAAAATAAAATAGTTTTTCACCAACAACAAATCCATCATGCTCGAAAAACTCCACGCGCAAGCTCATCATCACATTATCAAACAATGAAAGTTGAGGCGCCCAATAATTTGACAGGACTAAAGATAAAACTATACAAAGAAGGGAAACAATAATCATTCCAAATCCAAATTTTTGATTTTCATTCATTTTTATACCTCATTAATTTTAAGCCCCTTAAATAACCAAATCAGGATCTTGCCATCTTGCTTGAGTCAGCCGAGTAAATAGGTAATCAGCCATTGGATCTTCATTATCAGCGACCGGAGCAATAAATTCATAGGCAAGCTCGTTAGCAACTTTAAACTCCAATGTATCTTTTCGGTCAATGGCGGCAAAAAGATGTGACTTAATTGTTGGTGATTGCTCTTCAAGTCTTGGCACTTTTTTGACCATGGTGAGATCACGAGTTCTGTACCACCCCTCAACTTCAGCGCGCGTAAAATTTAAGTTTCTAGCGATAATTGCTTCAAAACTGTAGAGGTCGGAAGGTTTTGTTCCGTTCTTGTTTTCATTAATTTCCCGAATCATTTTTTTAATCAAAGCATCGTAAACTTTTTTCAAAAACAGTTCGAAATTTGGTGTTTTTATAAAGGAGTCAATATCGAATTCAGGAAAAGTCATCTCTGCTGAGGCGTCTACATTATCTTTCGTTGGCGAAGTTACTACAATTTTTTGATTGTTCATGTTAAATCCTTATAAGATTAATGATTGAGTTTATTGATTCATCGGCAAATACCAAGTGAACATCCTAACGTGTCATTAATCCTTTGCATGCGTGTGGTGATTCTGCATTCTGAAGGTACTTTGGCATGCTTCACTGGAGATACTAACGCTCTGCTCCGCCGAAGATCCTATCTAAAGGTAGTTACTTCCTTTGCAAGTAGGCTTGCGCTGATAAGCCCAGCATTTCACGAACCAAGATGCTGGGCTTATCAGCGCCAGCCTACTTCTTTGCGTGAAAATACAGGGTGTAAATTATTAAATTAAATCAATAACATACGCATCAACCTCTATCTCCACCAACATATCAGGATGGATGAGTTTGCTGATTTCGATCATTGCTGATGCGGGTAAGATTTTGCCGAAAAATTCGCCGTGGGCGCGGCCGACTTTTTCCCATTCGTTGATGTTGGTGACGAATACGCGCGTACGAACGACGTCGGACATTTTCGCGCCGGCTTTGTTTAATGCGGCTTCAATATTTTCTAGCGTTTGTATGGTTTGCGCGTACACGTCGTCTTTGCCGACGATATTACCTTTTGCGTCGGTCGCCGTCGTGCCCGCTACCCACACATATTGCCCCACGCGCACGGCGCGCGAATAGCCGACTATCGGTTCCCACGGCGCGCCGCTGGAAAAGTTTTGTCGGCTTTTTTTGGACATAGGCTTAGGTGTTTTGAATCACGATCTTAGGGAATTTCGAGGTCATGTCTTTCGCTTGTTGCGCAATTTTCACGGCGACTTTGCGCGCGATCTGGCGATAGATTTGCGAAATTTTTCCGTCGGGGTCGGAGATGACGGTCGGTTTACCTGCATCGACTTCGCGGCGGATTTGGATGTCCAGCGGCAGTGCGCCGAGGAAATCGACGTTGTAGTCTTTGCACATTTGTTCGCCGCCACCCGTGCCGAAAATATGTTCTTCATTGCCGCACTTTGAGCAAATATGCGTGCTCATGTTTTCGATAATGCCGATGATTTCGACGCCGACTTTCTCGAACATCTTGAGGCCTTTGCGCGCATCGAGCAGCGCGATGTCTTGCGGTGTGGTGACAATCACTGCGC
>JBEEJL010000023.1:0-8829 GCA_041169175.1 Pseudomonadota bacterium
GGCGCATGGTGACGCCGGATGGCGATTGGATGGAAATCGAACGGCAAAATCACAACCGCGGCAAAATTCATGACGTCGATGTCGCGCATTTCAAAATCCGCGTATTTACGCCCGACGGCAAAAAACAAATCAGTGAAAATACTTTATCGATCGACGGCGCACGCTTCCGCAAAGAAGGCTTGGGCAAAGACGTCACGGATAAATTTCTCGCCGGTCTGCCCGGCATCCAGAAAGAAGGTTGTGACGGCATTATCACTTCCGCTACTTTTATTCTGCACAAAATGCCCGCGTTCACGCGTACGGTATGTCTGGAATTTTTCGGCCAGGTAAAAGATTCGGTACCGAGCATTGTTGAAATCAAGGATTATCTCGACGCGCATCCGCATGCGATTCTCGCTGGCTTGGAACATCTGGACGAACGCTATTTGAAAGCGGTCGGCTACGCGACTAAAGCCAAACAATCGGGTCGGCCGAAAATGGTGTTGATTGGCGACATCGTCGGTGACGATGAAAACGCTGTGGCCGAAGCCGCATCGCAAGTGGTGCGCATCGCCAACGCGCGCACCGGGGAAGGCTTCATCGCCGTGTCAGCCGAAGCACGTAAAAAATTCTGGCTCGATCGCGCACGCACAGCGGCGATCGCTAAACATACCAACGCATTCAAAATTAACGAGGACGTAGTGATTCCGCTTGATCGTCTCGGCGACTATTCCGAAGGCATTGAGCGCATTAATATTGAATTATCGACAAAAAATAAACTGCGCTTATGCGTTGAATTGTGTGAGTTTTTTAGTGGCGAATTACCGCTGGCGCAAGATGATGAAAAAATTCTTGCGGCGGAATTATTGAATGGCAAACCGCAGCAGGCGCTTGAATTAATTGCTGGTGTAAATGCGCGTTGGTCTTGGTTATTGGAAAATCTTGATTCGCCGTTGACGGAATTTTCTGCACGTTTCCCGACGATCACCCCCACCCTAACCCTCCTCCGTCAAGGGCGAGGGAATGTTGTTTCTACCGCCGCTGGTAATGCAACCGTATTCAGCGCACTGCAAGATCATTCGATACGCATTTCGTGGAAGCAGGAGATTCTCGAACCGCTACAACAGATATTTATCGGCCGTAGTTTTGCGCCGATCATCAAACGCGCGCAGGAAATTCACAAGCAGGTTTTGCACAGCCGCGTGTTTATCGCCTTGCACATGCACGCTGGCGACGGCAATGTGCATACCAATATTCCGGTAAACTCGGATGATTACGGCATGTTGCAAGAGGCGAATGCATCAGTCGCGCGCATTATGCAATTCGCGCGCGATTTGAACGGCGTGATTTCCGGTGAGCACGGCATCGGCATTACCAAAATGGAATATCTGACGGCGGCTGAAGTGCAAAGCTTTGTCGATTACAAAAACAAAGTCGATCCGCAAGGTCGCTTCAATAAAGGCAAACTGATGCCCGGCGCAGATTTGCGCAACGCTTATACACCGAGCTTCGCCTTGATGGGCGCGGAATCGCTGATCATGGAGCAAAGCGAAATCGGCGCGATCAATGATTCGATCAAGGATTGCTTACGTTGCGGCAAATGCAAACCGGTTTGCGCCACGCATGTGCCGCGCGCCAATTTGCTTTACTCGCCGCGCAATAAAATTCTCGCTACGTCATTGCTGACTGAAGCATTTTTGTATGAAGAACAAACGCGACGCGGTGTGTCGCTGAAACATTTCGATGAATTCAGCGACGTAGCCGACCATTGCACGGTTTGTCATAAGTGCGCCAATCCGTGCCCGGTCGATATCGATTTCGGCGAAGTGTCGATTGCTATGCGCAATCTATTGCGCAAGCAAGGCAAGAAAAAATTTAATCCCGGCGCAGCACTGGCGATGGGTTATTTGAATTTGCGCGACCCTTCGACCATTAAAGTGTATAAAAAAGTCGCGCTCGATTGGGGTTACAAAGCGCAACGTCTCGGCCACAAACTCGGCAAACGTTTCGGCTTGATACAAAACCAAGTCAAACAACCGCCATCGTCACTCGGCAAACCGACGATCAAAACGCAGGTGATTCACTTTATCAATAAACCGATGCCGGGCAATTTACCCAAGCGCACGGCGCGCGCCTTGCTCGATATTGAAGACAATAATATCGTGCCGGTAATCCGCCATCCGCAAAAAACCAACGAAGATTCGGAAGCGGTATTTTATTTCCCCGGTTGCGGCTCGGAGCGTTTATTCGGCCAAGTCGGATTGGCGACGCAAGCGATGCTGTATGAGACCGGCGCGATTACCGTTCTACCGCCAGGCTATTTATGCTGCGGCTATCCGCAAACTTCAAGCGGCCAAGCGGACAAAGGCGAAAAAATCACCACCGATAATCGCGTGCTATTCCACCGCGTCGCCAACACATTAAATTATCTCGACATCAAAACCGTGATCGTTTCCTGCGGCACGTGTATGGATCAATTGCAGCAATATCAGTTCGACAAAATTTTCCCCGGCTGCCGTTTGCTCGACATCCACGAATATTTATTGGAGAAAGGCGTCAAGCTCGAAGGCGTGAACGGCGTGCGCTATATGTACCACGACCCGTGCCACTCGCCGATGAAAACTTATCAGCCGATGAAAGTCGTCAACGAATTGATGGGCAGTAAAGTTGATGCCAATGAACGCTGCTGCGGCGAATCGGGCACGCTCGCCGCAACACGTCCGGATATTTCGACGCAAGTACGTTTTCGTAAAGAAGAAGAAATGCGCAAAGGCGCAGACAAAATGCGCGAAGGCGGCTTCACTGGCGAAGTCAAAATTCTCACTTCCTGCCCGTCCTGCCTGCAAGGTTTGTCGCGCTATGATGACGACTCGGGCACCACAGCCGACTATATCGTGGTGGAAATGGCGAAACATTTGCTCGGCGAAAACTGGATGGCGGATTATGTGAACAAAGCCAACCATGGCGGCATTGAACGCGTTTTACTATAACTATTTGAATTAATTGATAAATTTATACAGCACCAATGTGAACGTGTGTCTTTGCTGCTTGCCGCCAGAGCAAAAAATCCTTAATATTCAAGCATGACTTGTGAATTATGCGATGCTGATGGCGGGGAAGTATTGTTGCGCACCGAATCGCTGCGCGTGGTGCGCGTGTTCGACGCGAATTATCCGGCGTTTTGTCGGGTCATCTGGAATCGTCATATCAAAGAAATGACGGATCTAAAAAACCACGAGCAAACAAAATTGATGCAAACTGTTTTTGCGGTGGAGTCGGCGTTGCGTGCCACCATTAAACCCAACAAAATTAATCTCGCGAGTCTCGGCAACATGACGCCCCATGTACACTGGCATGTGATTCCGCGTTTTACTGATGACCCGCATTTCCCGCAGCCGGTTTGGGCCACCGCGCAACGTGCAACAAGTATCAAAATAGATCTGGTCGATTTCGACAAAAAAATGAAACTGGCGTTACAAAAAGCCATGCAATCCCAGCAGGAGTTTTGATGTTGCAATTCGATCTGCCACTTTTAAATTCCAATTCGTCGCCCCTGTTCGACACCGCGCAGGGTTGCAAGACGTGGATTGCCGCCTTACCCCTGTCCAACGCGCTCGAAGCGCATCGCCAATTGCATGATGTGCTGGAGCATCTGAATCGCGTGCCGATCCCCGCGCTGGAACGCTTAAAAATTCTCGAAGTGGCGCGCGAAACCGCGTCATTTCTGCAGGATGAATTGATCAAACGTTTCGCCGGCAAACCTATTCCGCTCAAGCCGGTCGAACATTCGGCTTGGGCTGATATGGTGGAATTATGGCGCGTCGTGGAAGCGAATTATTTGCGTTGCTTTATGGACAGCCAGAACAATGCCGAAACCTCGGCTTATTTGCCGCTCATCACGCAGCGTTGCTTGCGTTATATCTCGCAGCAAATGCTGGCCTACAATCTCGGCTATACAAAACCACCCGCAGGTTTATGGCAGCGTTTGCACGACTTGTATCGTTTTTCCGAGCAAGGCGAATTTGCCACAGCAAAAGTTAAAGACAGTTTGGACGGCGGCGAAAAAGTATCGACTTGCGGCGTAACGTTTGTGCGCGCGCTATTGCTCGACGCCGCCGCACCGGCAGAACTTTCCGCCAAACATATTTTACTCACCGATCAACTGTTGCAACTGTGGGCGCCGCGTACGCTGGTGAAATCCACTCAGCCTTTGTCCACCGGCCACCCAGCGCTGGCGTGTGATTTGGTACAGGACGCCGGCCTGCTGCCGCCGCCCTACAAACAGGATGTCGCCACGTTGCGCTACATCGACCGTGAATCGCTCGCCAGCGTGATGAAAAAAATCGCCAAGGGTTTGCAAAAAGGCGAAACCGTGGCCAGCACCGGCCTACCCGAAAGCGCCAACGCTACCGAATACGTCACACTGATTAAACAACTTTACGCGCACTGGTGCGATACCACGCGACTACCGATTACTATTTTCAAATCGCCGAATAGCGCAACAGCACAAATGTGTTTCAGCATCGCCGGATTGCATTACCACATGACCGGCAAACCCTTCCGCCAGCCGGACAAACCGAGCGATTTATCACGCATGGAAATCGAAGACATCAAAATGTTCGGCCACGTACGCAAAGAAACGCAAACCGCGATGATCGGCGACATGGCGTTCAACGGCGAGACCTGGCACGTGCGCGGCGAAACCATGGACCGCGTACAAATGTTACGACCATTGGAATGTCATCAAGGTTTGAGCCACGGACAATTAGTCGGCGTGCGCTTAGGCCCGCAAAGCCGCATCATCATCGGACAAATCAAATCGCTGTCAAATGACGAAACCGGCATCATCGTCACCGTACAATTGCTGCCGGGCAAGCCCCTACCCGTCGCCGTGCGCGAAGCGGGCCAAGGACATTTATCCTACACTCCAGCCGTGCTGATGATCGCGGCCACGCACGAAGCCAAACCTTCGTTGCTGTTACCAGCAGGCGTACATCCGGTCGGCAAGCGCATGGAAGTGTTTGCCGATAATTTATATGTGGTGCGCTTGGAAAGTCTAGTCATACGCGGCGCGGATTTTGAACAGGTAGCGTTTATCGCGGCGGATTCAGTTGTCGCGACCGCGTTGCAACGGCCAGCGGCGGGAACGAATACTGAGGCGCGGCGGATATTTTAAAATATTTAATGTAATCAAATAGTTATTTTATTCGCGGAGCGTGCCAAGTACACGCGTAAGCAACTCAGACTCAACGCCAATATATAGCGCAACTAAAGTCAGCTCTCCTTCCCTGCGCAGGGAGACGCCACAAATAGTAATTCTCGAATGAATCATTGCCGTGGTTGACAACTGCAAGTCACTTTTTTGCTTCGCCAAAAAAACAACCAAAAAAGGCGAACCCGCCGCGCCGTTTTTTGTTTTTTGTTTTTCGTCGCAGAAGGGTGAACTATTCTTTCTTCGAATTTACACCTCGTAGCGTGCGCACTGCGCACGAAAATGTCCATCCGGGCACAACACAACGTAACTCACATGAACCTACTTCGTGCGCGGAGCGCACGCTACATGACATGTGCCTACATCTGCCGAAATAAATGCGCATACCCGCGGCTGACTTGCAGGGTTTGTGCATGCGATTTGATTTTCACCAGCACATGTCCCGCTTCATCGCGTGTCGTGCTGGCAATTTGTTGAACATTCACTATCGTGCTGCGATGAACTTGCCAGAACTGGTGCGGGTCGAGTTGATCGGTGAGCTCTTTAATCGATAAGCGAATCAGCGCTTCACCGTCTTGGGTGATGACGGCCGTATATTTATCCGCTGCTTGAAAATATAAAATTTCTTCCGCTGGAATCAACCGCACATTGGGGCCGACTGAGGCGCGGATCCAGCGCAGAAAACCTTCTCCTTGTTTGGGTAAAATGCTGGCGAGTTTTTGCAACAAGGCAGAAATTTCCGGCGGCGCTGCGTTGGTTGCCAGCTGTTGTTTCAAGCGCGTGATGCATTTCGACAAGCGTTCATCGGTGACGGGCTTGAGTAAATAATCGACGGCCTCGTGCTCAAATGCATCGACGGCGTATTGATCATAGGCGGTGACGAAGACCAAGCGAGCTTTACGATCGATACGTTGCGCCACTTCCAGTCCAGTGAGCCCGGGCATTTTGATGTCGAGAAACGCTATATCAGGATTTTCGTCATCGATGATTCGCAACGCCTCGAGGCCATTGGGGGCCAGGGCGATTATTTTCAATTCCGGCCAAAGGGTCGCGAGTTTCGTCTGCAGATATTTTGCTAACGCCGGTTCGTCGTCGGCAATCAGGGCGTGAATTATTTTCTCAACCATTAGTGGGCAACTCTATTGTGGCACGGGTGCCGCAAGGCGAACATTCTTCGAGAGTTAATTTTGCTTTGCCGTTGTATAGCACGGCAAGTCGTTCGCGTACATTCACCAGACCTAACCCACCGCTACGCTCGCCTTTGAAGCCGAGTCCGTCGTCTTCTACCGATAATTGTAGCCTTCCGTTTTTATTTCGTGCACTGATGGTCAGCGTGCCACCTTCGATTTTCGGTTCGAGGCCGTGCTTCACCGCATTTTCAACCAGCGGTTGTAATAACATCGGGGGGAAGTTTGTGTTGTTGAACATGGAAGGTATGTCGATGCTGTAGCGCAAGCGTGAACCCATGCGTATCTGGATGATGTCGAGGTACGCACGCATTAACACGATTTCCTTGGCTAAAGACGATTCAGCTTCGCGTGTGCGTGCCAGTGTCGCGCGCAGGTATTCGATGAATTTCTCCAACATATGTCGCGCTTTGTCCGGCTGCGTGTCGATCAGGCTGGTGACGTTGGCGAGGGTATTAAATAAAAAGTGCGGTTCGACCTGTGCTTGTAAAAGTTGTAAGCGTGCTTCAGTTAATTTATTTTCATTCGCCAACCGCTCAGCGCGTTCTTTTTGTATCGCTGCTTCAGTTTGCGCAATTCTCGAGGTGGCATAAGACAGATAGCTGATGATGGCGCTGAACAGCAGGCTGATCAATAAAATAGAACCGAATTGACGCCAACCGGAAAGCACGGCTTTTTGAAAATCAAAACCGATGATTTGCGCGCCCAACCAAAAGCCAAACAAAGAACCTAGCAGAGTTGCTAAGATCATCGTCAAAGGCCAGAAACGACCATTGAATTGGTGAACGGTGATATGACAGGCAAGATAAAAAAGGCCATGAATGGAGAGGCCAATACAGTGCGACACAATCAAGACATGAAAAAAATTATGATCGAAACGAATCACCCATAAAAATACGGCGATAAAAGTATTGAATAATAAAGTGCGCACAAATGAACGCGGCCAATTGGCTTGTTCAAACCAAGTATTAAAACCAATATCCGATGTTTTCATTTGTTATATAACTAATTGATTATATTGAATAATTATCTATGTCAAAAATGACTAAATCGCTGAACTGCTTGATGCCATCATGCCATGCTTTTTCTGTGTCGCCCATACGCGCATTGCGCGTGCAAAAAATAGACTGCTTAATAATCCGTAAACAAAACTCACGCCGAATATAAATTGCGTTGATTGCTTCAGTGATGGGTTAAGGCCGAGCATGATAGCCACGATATATTTGGCAATAAAAATCGCCATCATCAAACATAGCGGCAACCAACTTCCGGGCACGGTAAACTTTTTGGTGACGGGTGAAAATGTAGCATGTTCGTTTGGCTTTAATTGCTGACTCAATATGAGTACCAGCAGAACAGCGGCGAACCATGCTGCTAATCCGATCACGTTTCCCCCAAACGCTGACAAGATACCCGATAACGATAATCCGATCATGATCATGGGTAGAATGGCGATTCGTCGTTTGGGAACAGCTCTTTGTTTGGATTGTTGGATACCAAAATAAAGGATCACAAGCAATATTCCCCAAACCCAAACCGGCGTGCGACTAATTATTTCGCTCAACATGATGATTCCTATCAAGGGTAAAGAAGTAAATATCTCAGGCGCTTACTTTTATTAGGCTGCTCCGGCGTGTTCGGTATTTCCGTACCCACATAAAAATAAACGGGGCGATAATAATCGTCGGCCACAACCAACGCCACACCGGCGGGAGGAAATGAAAGTTGACGGCAGATACGGCGGTGACGGTGGCGATGTAGGCACCGAGCATTTTGCTGAGATGATTAATCAACCATGCTTGTTTATCGACCACAGGGCGAGCGTAGCGAAATAAGTCACGCGCTGCGCTGACTGCGCAGCCAGCGCCAAGTGCCAGCGTAACGTAACCGAAGCTTTCACCCCTATAGAGATTGAGCGCGCCCAATACCACCAAACTTTTTCCGGCTATAAGCGCCGAGCCTGCGACAAACCAGTCGATTTTTTCTGCCCGACCATTTTTAATTTTCACCGCGCGGTAGCCGCTAAAGGCGAGATAAAAACTAAATACGGCAATCAGCATCAAAAATAATTGCGAACCCAGTGTCCACAAAAGAAATGCTGACGCAGCGACCGCCATCATGGCGTAAAAAAAGGCGCTGCCGAAACGCTTGTGCCACAAGTTACCTTTTTTAGTCATCATCGCGCCGGGAGCGGCGGTGAAGGCGATGATGCCGAAGATGACGTGTAACACGAGTATGAGTTTGAATGCGGTCATGACGGCTCCTTGTGAGTGAGTGGAGCCAGTATCCATTCGTGCGATAGGCCGGACAATAAAAATGCGATGAACCGTTAAAATGTGGGGGCGAATGGTAATAGTGCCGTCATTCCCGCGCAGGCGGGAATCCAGTTTCATTCCAACAAAATGCTCCACTTCAAAAGCGGTTTGTGAAGAACGTTTTTGATTTTGCTGG
>JBEEJL010000024.1:0-5300 GCA_041169175.1 Pseudomonadota bacterium
CTGAGCGGCGTCTTGTCTCCCCCTTGAAGGGGGAGGGATTGTGTATTGACCATCAGCGCATGCACTCACCCTGTACATGGTGGTCTGAAAATTAAATGCTGTGAGTATTTTCAATGGTGCCGGTTGCGCTGCGCAAGTTCGATGGCGAGATTGACTGCGGCGATCATGCTGCCGCTATCGATATTGCCGGTGCCGGCTAAATCCAGGGCGGTGCCGTGATCGACAGAGGTGCGAATAATCGGCAAACCCAAGGTGACGTTGACGCCGTGGCCGAAGCTGGCGTATTTCAACACGGGCAAACCTTGATCGTGATACATCGCCAGCACGGCATCGGCTTCAGCTAAATGTTTGGGCGTAAATAAAGTGTCGGCAGGCAAGGGGCCGGTGAGTTTCATGCCGGTCAGTTGCAAACGATGCAGCACCGGCTCGATGATGCCGATTTCTTCACGGCCTAAATGACCGCCCTCACCGGCATGAGGATTCAAGCCGCACACGACGATGCGCGGATCGGCGATGCCGAATTTTTGTTTCAATTCGTTGTGTAGTACGTGAATCACGCGCTCTAGCAAAGGTTGGGAAAGATGCGCCGACACTTCTTTCAGCGGTAGATGCGTCGTCGCCAGCGCCACGCGCAGCCCGCCGCCGACCAACATCATCACCACTTGCGGCGTGTTGGTCGCTTCAGCTAAAAATTCGGTATGGCCGGTAAAAGCAATGCGCGCATCGTTGATCACACCTTTATGTACCGGCGCGGTGACCATCGCGTCGAAGCTGCGGTTGGCGCAATGTTCGACCGCCAGTTTCAGTGTGTCGATCACATAAGGAGCATTCTCCGCCAGCAATTGACCCGGCGGAAACGTCGGCACACGTAGATTGACTTGCATGACTTCAAGTTGGCCCGCTTGTTGGGTCGGCACGCTGTTGACGAAATCAACCAGACTGACATCCAGGCCAAGCAGTTGCGCGCGCGATTGCAGAAGCGATTTATCACCGAGAATTACCAAACGCGCTGGCAGTTTTTCGCGCGCCAGCATCAAGCATAAGTCAGGGCCGATGCCAGCGGGTTCGCCCGAGGTAATGCCGAGAGTGGGGATAAATGCGGACACGTTTGTTTTGCCGCCCGGGTTATTTTTCTTCCAGGCGGTTGTCCACGTACGCACGATCACGTACCTGACGCACCCAGTCTTGATACGCTTCTTCCGACTTGCGTCCGCGCAAGGCGAGACGCACTTGCGCGCGCTTTTTTTCGTCGGTCAGCGTTTCAGCTTTGCGTTCCAATACTTGAATCAGATGCCAGCCGAATTGACTTTGTACCGGTACGCTGACTTCGTTGGGTTTGAGCGCGTTCATGGCTTTTTCAAACTCGGCGACTAGATCGCCCGGCGATACCCAGCCCAAATCGCCGCCTGCTTGCGCGCTGCCATCGACTGAATTGGCCTTTGCCAGCACGGCAAAGTCTTCGCCTTTTTCAATCCGCTCTTTTAAGCTGAGCATGCGTTTTTGAATATCGGCATCGCTGCCTGATTGACCTGCCACTAACAAAATATGCCGTACTTTGGTTTGCGCGATGGTTTGCTCCTTAGCCGCGCCACGTCGCTCTAGCAATTTGATAATGTGAAATCCATTCGGGCTGCGCAAAATCGCGGTGGTTTGTCCCGCTTGTAAAGGCCCGATGGCATCGTTGAAAAGTGTCGGTAAGCGTTCCGGCGAACGCCAGCCGAGGTTGCCGCCCTGCAAGCCGTCAGGGGCATCGGAGAATGACGCAGCGACTTTGCTGAAATCATCGCCGCGCGTCACTTGTGCTGCAGCCTCTTCTGCGCGTTTTTTGCGCGCAGCGATTTGCGCCGCGTCGGCTTTATCCGGCACCGTCACTAGTATGTGTTGCAGTTGATATTCCTGCCCAGTGGACGCGCGGGATTTTTCGGCGACCAGGACATTATCGACTTCTGATTCGGCCACGTTGATGGTGCTTTCCACTTCGCGCTCGCGCAAGCGCGATTGCACCATCTCCGAGCGAATGTCGTCGCGGAATTTATTGTAGTTCACGCCGTCTTTTTCCAGCGCAGCGCGCATGCCGGCCAGATCGAGTTTGTTATCGCGCGCGATACCGGCGATGGCACGTTCAAGTTGCGTGTCATCGACTTTGACGCCGTTTTCTTTGGCCAATTGCGCCAGCGATAAATCGGAAATCATCCGATCCAGCACTTGCCGTGACAGCACGTCGCGCGCGGGCAGCGGTGTGCCTTGTTTTTCCAATTGGCGTGCAATAAATGCCATGCGGTCGTTCAACTCGCGCAGGGTAATCACTTCGTCGTTCACCACGGCGACGATGCGGTCCACTAGCAGTGCGCGATCAGCCGGTTTGGTGGCAAGCGAGGTATCGAGTCGGGGTATCGCTTGTTGTGCCATAGCAGGCGCGGCAGTCAAGCTACAAATCATCAGTGCGGTTAAGTATTTCATTGGTTGATCTCGGTCGATTTAGCGTAGCCTGAAATATTTTGTTTCAGGGTTTCAAAAGGGTTGATGCCGATACTCGATAAGCCGGTTAGTTCCAGTTGCGCGAACAGTGGCGTCGAGTAGCGGTCCTGTCCGGTGGTAAAACGGTGCGCCACGATGCGCGCCTTCCAACAAGCAGCATTATACTCAAGCCCGACCAAGCCATCCAATAAACGCGAATCGCGCACGGAGTAGTTATAGCGTGCCAGCCCATACCATTTATCCGACAGCGGCCATTGGGCGGATACGTCAATTTGCTTTTCTGGCGTTAAAGGATTGCTGGAAAAGCGATAAGCCAGATTAATCACCTTACCCGGCTGAGGCAAATAGCGCGCGGCATAAACAAATTTTTCCGTGCGGCCTTGATCGGTTTTGAATTGCAGCGCGCTGTTCAAACTCCAGCGTTCGGAAATTTGTCCGCCCAGGCTGGCGAGAATATCCGATGCTTTACTAGTCCGCGGTTGTTGATTCAGGCTGACTTGTTGCGCTTCAAAATAAAAGCGCTGGGCTATCACGCCGCGCAAACGTTCAAGCCCGGTGGTCGGATCGATTATGCGTGAGGTCATTGCAGCAGTCAGTTGGTTGGCATCCTCAACGCGATCGCCGCCGACAAACTGATTGTCGGAAAAAATCTGGGCGAAATTAAAATCGGTTTCCGAGCTGGAAAAATTCGGGAACTGGCTTTGTTTGCGAAACGGTGCGTAGGTGTAATAGGCGCGCGGTTCAAGCGTTTGGCGATAATTACGATTGGCGATTTGCATATCACGTTCGTAAAATAATCCGGCATCCAGACTACTGCTAGGCACATTAATCGACCCACTTTCAAAGCCTGTTTTATTTTCAGTGAGTTGGTAATTAATGGTTCTCCAGCCAAGACGCGGTGTGATGAAACCATAAGGCTTGGTCATCGGGTAGCTGATATTCGGGTAGAGGGTGATCCTGCGGCCGCTGACCAAACTAGGGTGTTGGTATTGCGTGAAGTCGGAGTCGAAGGCGAGATCGGCGCCGAAAACATTTTGTTTGTAGCCTCTTAGGGCTAATTGCGGTTGCAGTTGGTAAGGCGTTGGCGTGAGTTCGCTGGCTTGTGGATCTTTGAGTGTTTGGTAATGCAATACGCGCGCGCCAAACGACCAGATGTCGTCGGCATAATTCAGCGTAGCTTCGCGCGGTAAATAAGTTTGCGACGTAGCGGAGATGCGCGTGGATAAATCGCGGAAGTAGTCATCGTCGGATACTTTTTGTAAATTGATACCGCCGGTCCAATTAGACGAAATTTTTTGTTGATGCGTCAGCGCCAGTAAAGTGCGATTGTTTCCGCCGCTACCTCGGTCGTTGGGCAACAGTTCCGCTGCCGCTAAACCACCAAAGCTCGGTTCCAAATAGCGAAACTCGCCGCCCGCTTGCAGGCCGCGTTTGGTAAATATTTTAGGCGTAATCGTTGCGTCCATATTGGGCGCAATATTCCAATACCACGGTTGCGTATATTCAAACCCACCCGACACCGAGGTGCCGAATGCGGGGGGTAGCAAACCGGATTTGCGTTGGTTATTGAGCGGGAAATCCAGCCAAGGCATGTAGAGTATCGGCGTATCTTTGAACATAATCGTGGCGTTTTTCGCAACGCCGATTTGCGTCGTTCTATCCAGCTCCAATTCTTTCACGCGCAAATACCAGGAATTATCGTCGGGTGCGCAAGTGGTATAGCGTCCGTTAACCAAGCGATCTTTATTTTTGTCCACCAACTCAAAGCGTTCGGCGCTGCCGCGTGCAGGCAACACACGGTCTGGTCGCTTGCCGAGAAAAAATTCCGGCGCGGTGAGAAAGCCGGTCTCGCTATTCATATTCAGTTCCAGCGCTTTGCCGGTTAGCAGATCACCGTTTTTTTTCAGGCGCACATTACCTTCAGCTCGGGCATTTTCGTCGTCTGGCGTATAAGTAAGGCGATCCGCTTGCATTTTGATAGCGTCTTTTTCCAGCAACACATCGCCTTCTGCCTGAATTAACTGGCGGCTGCCTTCGATCTGATCGGCCTTTAGCGAAACCGAACCGCGCAAAATGCACGGCGCGGCCAGACGCGGGTCGGCAACTTCCGCAGGAGTAGTATCGGCAAAAGCAGGGGAAATGCACCGGGTCAGCAGGCAAGCTGCGATCAGGCGCAACGGGAATTTAGGCATTTTGGAATCTGACGTTAATTAGCAGTCGTTTTTCAACAACTGTTCAGTGATAAAATCGCATAGATTCAACAATTAAGCAATTAGGATTTCAATTGGAAACAACAGATCACAGATTATCACTGGTGCAGCATTGGCTTGGCGTACATTTTACAGGCAAAACGGTGAATCTCGCGCCCGCGTCGGCAGATGCGAGTTTTCGTCGTTATTTCCGTGCGACGGTCGAGGGCGAAACTTACATCGTCATGGACGCACCGCCGGATAAGGAAAACAGCGAGCCGTTTGTGCGCATTGCCAAACTATTCGCTGATGCCGGCGCGCATGTGCCGCGCATCATCGCGCAGGATTTGGCGCAGGGTTTGTTGTTGCTCAGCGATTTAGGCCAGCAGACTTATTTGCATGTGTTGAACGAAAACAATGCGGATGAATTATTCCGTCCCGCGATTGATGAGCTGATCAAAATTCAGCTCGCCAGCAAGCCCGGTGTATTACCCGAATACGATGAAGCCTTGCTCATGCGCGAGCTAATGTTATTTCCCGATTGGTATGTGGCGAAACATTTGCGGCGCGAATTGAGTAACGAGCAAAAAAACGTGATGCTGCATGCGTTCAAACTCATCGTCGAAAATAATT
>JBEEJL010000025.1:0-3217 GCA_041169175.1 Pseudomonadota bacterium
TTCTATTTATCAGCAAAGCTTGGTCGGCCCCCGCCGTAATAATCAGGATCGTGTGGCGTATTCCTATAGTAAGGATGCGTTGTTGCTGACCGTTGCCGACGGCATGGGCGGGCATATTAAAGGCGAAGTCGCGGCAGAAATTACCGTTTCGTTATTAGTTGAGCGCTTTCAGCGTAACGCGCGCACGCTGATCAAAAACCCTTACGAGTTTTTATCCGAGACCTTGCACGCCGCGCATCAGGCGATTTTTGAATACGCGGAAGAAAACGGTTTAAGTGAATCGCCGCGCACCACCATCGTTGCTTGCGTGATTCAAAACGGCAAAGCTTACTGGGCGCATGTCGGTGATTCGCGGCTGTATTTTTTTCGTAACGGAAAAATTATCGCGCGCACCAACGATCATTCGCGCGTACAACAAATGCTCGATGCCGGCTTGATTACGCCGGAGCAAGCAGCGAAACATCCCGAGCGCAATCGTATTTACAATTGTCTCGGCGGGCCGCAATTGCCGCTGGTGTGGCTGGCTAACCCTGTCTCCGTCGCGGTCGGCGACACCATCATGTTAAGCTCCGATGGTTTCTGGGCGCACTTGCCGGAAGAAGAAATCGGCAGCGCGATCGCAAAACAATCTATCGTGGATAGTTTGCCCGGTCTGATGCAAGTCGCAGAAAAACGCGGCGGCAAAAAAGCCGATAATCTGACAGTTGTCGCGATGACCTGGGAAAATGAAAGCGCCAGCGAAGCCGATAACGGCAAAAAAATTATCACCGATGCGATGGCGCAAAATATTTTCACCACTGAAATGGGCGCATCGCTCACCGACAAACAATCGCAATACGATGATGTGACGGAAGAAGAAATCGACAAAGCGATTGCCGAAATACAAAGCACGATTAAAAAATTCTCGCGTTAATCATTTTAGCGTGTTTATGTAACTATTTGATTATAATCAGTTTTTTGTGAGCATAAAATGAACCGACCAAGTCAACGCGCACCAGATCAACTACGCGAAATTCGCATCACGCGCCATTACACCAAACATGCAGAAGGCAGTGTGTTGATTGAATGCGGCCACACCAAAGTGATTTGCACCGCGAGTGTGGAAGAAAAAGTACCGAACTTCCTCAAAGGCAAAGGTCAAGGTTGGCTCACGGCTGAATACGGCATGTTGCCGCGCTCAACCAACACGCGGATGGATCGTGAAGCGGCAAAAGGCAAACAATCCGGCCGTACACAAGAAATTCAAAGACTGATAGGCCGCTCGATCCGCGCCATAGTCGATATGCAAAAACTCGGCGAGCGCACGATACAAATCGACTGCGACGTGATTCAAGCCGACGGCGGCACGCGCACCGCCAGCATCACCGGCGCATTCGTCGCCGTGCATGACGCGATTTCAAGGTTAGTCAAAGATGGCGCACTGAAAGAAGATCCCATCCGCGATCACGTCGCGGCGATATCCGTCGGCGTGTATAAAGGCACGCCCATGCTGGATCTCGATTACGCAGAAGACTCCGATTGCGATACCGATATGAATGTCGTGATGACGGGCAATGGCGGCATGGTCGAAGTGCAGGGCACTGCGGAAGGCGCAGCCTTTACGCGCGCTGAATTAGAGGCCATGCTCGACCTCGCGCAAAAAGGTATTAGCCAGTTAGTCGCAGCGCAGAAAACCGCATTGGCGAAATGATCCGGCGCTTTGGTTTTGTTGCGTTATTAGTTTTGTCGGCAGTGTTTATTACCGGCTGCGCCGCGATGCAAATTGTCTCCGCGCATTTTGCTTCCACCGAGCATTTTATTTTTCTAGCAGAAGATAAGCGTATTCGTTACGAACCCGGCGCAGAAAAATTCGCCGCGCTGGTCAAGCCGTCGCTCGACCGAGCAATACAACAAGTCGAAGTAAAACACTATTTACCCTTCTCAAAGCCTGTCGCCATTTTTGTTTGCAACAGCGCGCAAAGTTTTGCTCGATTGTCAGGTCAAAAAGACACTATTCGAGGCGGCGTGCATCCGACGCAAGGTTTGTTTCTTAATCCAGTGTTGCTGGGTCGGCCTGAAACCATCGCGCCGGTACTCACGCACGAGCTGTCGCATTTGCATCTCAATCAGCGCCATCAAATGAATTTTGTCGATTATCCAACCTGGTTCAACGAAGGGCTGGCGACTTTTGTGGCAGACGGTAGCGGCGCTGAAGCAGCCTCTGAAGTCGAGGCGAAGCAACAAATCGCCAATGGCAAAATCTTCCCACCGCAGGAAAGCGGTAGCAGATTATCTCTGGATCAAACCGGTGCGCTGTCAGTCTTGCCGAATGGCTCGCACATGTTTTATCGGCAGAGCATGATGTTTATCGGCTTTTTGAAACAGCGCGATGAAAAACGCTTTAAGCAATTTTTGCTCGACGCCCAGGACGGTGAAATTTTTTCAGCGGCATTCAGCCGTGCTTTCGGCGGCAAGGTGGAATCGCTGCAAAATGAATTTATTAGCGCGTTAAAAAAATCATGAATAAATTAGTCATCGCCTCTAACAACGCGGGTAAATTAAAAGAAATCCAACGCGTCCTCGCGCCGCTCAAATGGGAGGTATTGCCGCAATCGGTGTTCAATATTCCCGAAGCAGCAGAGCCGCATCACACGTTTATCGAAAATGCCTTAGCCAAAGCGCGCCACGCCAGCAAACTGTCCGGCTTGCCCGCGCTCGCAGATGATTCAGGCATTTGCGTCGATGCACTCAATGGCGCGCCCGGCGTCTATTCCGCGCATTACGCAGGCGAACCAAAATCTGACCAGCGCAATAATGAGGCATTGCTTGCAGCGATGAAAAACATTTCAAATCGTAAGGCACACTACTATTGCGTATTGGTCATGGTGCGCCACGCCAACGACCCGCAACCCATCATCGCCGAAGGAATATGGCGCGGCGAAATCGCGCACGAACCACGCGGAGACGGTGGCTTTGGTTATGATCCGCTATTCTTTTTGCCCGGCTTAAACAAAATGTCGGCTGAGCTGAGTCACGATGAAAAAAATAAAATCAGCCATCGCGGATTAGCCTTAGCAGAACTGATAAAAAAATCACCTTGTCATTCTGAGGAGCTTTATCCGAAGAATCTGCTGTTGCCTTGAGATACAAAGCAAAGCAGCTTTTTCACAAAGCTCAGGCTGACAAAAATGTAGGGCGAAGGAGCTAAGTCGTAGGGTGCGCCGCGCGCACGCGTTAC
>JBEEJL010000026.1:0-3773 GCA_041169175.1 Pseudomonadota bacterium
GACGAATAAACTGCTCGACGATTTAGCCAAAGCGACCAAGCCGCGCTTCATGCGCATCACGGCAAAATGGTATGTGCGCGGCGGCGTGTTCACTAACGTCATCGCGGAACAGCGCAAAAAAGGCTGGAAGCCTGCGCCGACTGTGGATTTGCAAACATTCGCATCGCAGTCGAATACACGCGGCTGATTAAATTTTTCAGGCACAAAACACAGTGGATTTAAGCTTAGAAAAAGAATCGGTCTAACTATTGCAACTAATTGATTATATTAAATAATTTATTAGATTCGCAGCCTTCAAACAGCTCGCATTTATCCTATACTCATAGTGAGTTCTCCTGCTGTTGGAGAAACTCAGTAATGAACCGTCGCATTCGGCACGCTTGTATTGCCAAACATTTCTGATCGAAGTTCCGTGCCGCGTTTCCTGTCGCCCTTTCATTAAAGGGTGCGAAATACTAAGCAATATTTCGAGGAGGCCGCATCATGAACTATTCACATTCCATTTTCCTGCGCAATGTTTTTTTAGTTTTACCCGCTGCATTTTTCGGTTATGCCCACGCCGGCGGCTTTGGCCTGATCGATATGAGCGCAGCCAGTCTCGGCAACGCGCACGCTGGCGGCGCAGCGCTGGCGGAAGACGCCAGCACTATTTATTACAACCCCGCCGGATTGATGCGCTTGCCCGGACGGCAATTCACTCTCGCAGGAACCGCCATTCGCCCTTCGGCAAAATTTGCCAATCAAGGCTCGCTTTCAGCAGTGGGCACACCGCTTACTGGCGGCAACGGCGGCGATGCGGGAGCTTGGGCAGGCGTGCCCGGATTGTTTTACGCCATGGATGCCGCGCCGAATTTACGCTTCGGCCTCGGTGTGCATGTGCCGTTCGGCCTCAAGACCGAATACGACGAGGGTTGGGTGGGTCGTTATCAGGCGCTGAAGTCAGAATTGAAAACTATCAATGTCAACCCGGTGCTTGGGTATCGAATCAGCGACGCGGTTTTCATCGGCGGCGGCTTGAGCGCGCAATACGCCGATGTGAATATTTCCAGCGCTATAGATTTCGGCACCGTCTGCGTCGGCTCTCCGCTCGGCGCAGCGACTTGTGCGCCGCTCGGTTTTTTACCGCAACAAAAAGACGGCCTGGTGAAAATCGACGGTACCGATTGGGGTTATGGTTTTAACCTCGGTGCCATGTTCACACCCAGCAACACGATGCGCTACGGCATTACCTACCGCTCGAAAATCAGCCACGAACTTTCCGGCGGCAACGCCCGCTTCAGTTTGCCCGTCGGCTTGCCAGCGCCGCTGGCCGCCTCGCCGAATTTTAGCGACACCGGGGTTAAAGCCAGCGTCGATTTACCCGAATCAATCAATCTCAGCGGCTATGCAGATGTGGATCCGGTGTGGTCGGTGATGGGCGATATCAATTGGGTGCGCTGGAGTCGCTTTGAGGAATTACGCGTGCGGCGCGCTAACGGCGCTACCGATTTCGCGACGCCGGAAAAATGGCGCGATACCTGGCGTGTTTCGGCGGCGGTGAACTACCACTACAACGATGAATGGAAATTCCGCGGCGGCCTCGCCTATGACCAGACGCCGGTGAAAGACGAATTCCGCACCGCAAGGATTCCTGATTCTGACCGTACCTGGCTCGCCTTCGGCGCACAGTACAAACCATCGAAACAAGGCACCTGGGATGTCGGTTATGCGCACTTATTTATCAAGGACTCGACGCTGAACAAAGCCGACCCGCCGATAGGCGGCACGTTAATCGGCAAATATAGCAACGATGTGAATCTATTCAGCGTGCAATATAACTACGCTTTTTGATATGACCAGCAAGCCTATATAACATATTGATTTATTTAATATTTATGTACGCGCGCTCCTGACCCGCAGGCGTAGATTCACCGTAGCCGCGCTGCCAGCGCGCGTTAATTTTTTCTTTTTTATCAATCAATTCTTCCGCCAATCCATCCGGCGTATGAAACGGCGCGACGCGATACTCCACGGCAAAATGACTCACTGGCTTCATTGCTTCCGCATGATCCAAACTGCCCACTGATAAATCCATGTATTCGGAATCATGAAACTCGAATGACAACGGCGTGCCGCATTCGCCGCAAAATCCGCGTTGCGCGATTTTGGATGAATGAAAATATTTAGGTGCATGCGTTGTCCACTTCACTGAAACTTTAGGCAAATTAAAAAACGTGGCAAAAATATTGCCGAATGAACACTGGCACATACGGCAATGGCAATAGTAAGCCTGGTTATTTTTCACCGTTGCTGCATAGCGCACCGCGCCGCAATGGCAACCGCCTGTTAATGTGAGTGACATTTTCATCTCCCGCTAAAAATTCTATTTTGTTGCGCAATTTTTCTTCGCGCAACTTAGGATATGCCAATTAGCTCAAGACAAGCCCCTGTTTTTGCAGTAAAATTCGTGGCGCCCAGTGATTAACGGCGTTATTTTAATTTAAGTCGAGAGAGGACCAGCATGAAAAATAAATTCTTAGTTTCCCTGATATTCACCGCAACCAGCATGGCGCTGACCACCGGCATTGCCTGCGCGCAACAACAAGACGCACCGGCCGCAGCCGCGCAAAATATGCCTGCTAGCGCACAACAAGACGTCGCGATGCCTGAAGCAGCGCCGGGCAAACGCACCAAAGTCGGCGCATCGTTTGTCAGCGGCGGCAGCGGTGCAGCAGAAAAAGAAGGCATGCGCGCCATCGCCAAAGATTACAACTTCAAATTAGCTTTCATGACCACTGGCGCGACTGGCAAACCGCTGGGCAACGTAAAACTCAAAGTGCTGAATGTCAAAAACGGCAAACCCGTGTTGACCGGCACATCGGACGGCGCGTGTATTTTCGCTAACTTGCCACAAGGCAGTTACCGCGTATTGACCGAGCGCAACGGCGTAAAAATGGACAGAACCGTTAAGGTCACAAGCAAAACTGCGCCCGGCACTATTTTTTATTCCGGGGCCGACACCAAGAAAAACTACAGCGGTTGCTGGTAATTTTCACTTCGGCAGAAAATAAAAAACCCGCTAGCTAGCGGGTTTTTTTACGCCAGTAAGCTAAAGGCCTCTGCTAAGGTTTGAGTGGCGCTGGCACAAAGGCATTGAGTACATTGCGCGTGATTTGTTGTACGTTAGGATTGACATAGTCGGGATTCACATTACCATAAGCATTCAAGCCATAATTCCAGTACATGGAGCCCGTAGCAAACACACCCGATCCGCTCGCAGCTTGATAGTAGGTCATATTGGAATAACGCGTCTCGGTCACGCCATTACGTATCACGTTATACGGCGATGCTGTAATCGGCTGAATATTTGCCGGGGACGACGACGAGATCCTATCCACTTCGTAACCCAACATCCCAATAAGCTTATCGCCATTGACCAGATTGGTACCAGCGCATACCCAAGGCACACAATTTGAAATCACCATATCGCTATAAACAGGACTAAAGTCATACATGACACCGATCAAAGATGCCTCAGGACGACTCACCGGAGCAAGGCGGAATTGTGTTGTGGTTTCCGCAGCGCTACTCGCCGCCGGATCGGCTGCCTCTTTATAAGAAACCATCGTCTTGTTGGTTTCCCCCGTGGCTACAGCAGGCTCAAAGCGCATTTGCCAATAGCCCATATTGCCGCCAAAAAAACCCAAGTTGACTCTTTGGTCGCGAGCAGATTCAATCGCATCGCGCATTTGTTTGGTCCAGTATTCATCATGGCCCACAGATAGGAACGCTTT
>JBEEJL010000027.1:0-7286 GCA_041169175.1 Pseudomonadota bacterium
GCGATTGCGTTGGGTGAGGGCGGAAATATCACCGCGTAACAGCGGGCCGTATTTGGCGTCGTCCATTAGCCGAGAAAATAAATCGAAACTATTCACATAGGCGGCGTTGGCGCCCTTGTCAAGATCACGATCTTGACCGAGTGATGCGCAATGCGCGACGACGACGCGCACGCCATGATCGAGCGCACGACGCAGCAATAAAGGATTACCGAATGATTGTGCGCCGCCGCCGTGCACTGCTTTTTCTTCGCCCGCGTGGGTGATCAGCGGTAATTTATGTTGCGCCATCGCTGCAAAAAACTTGTCGCATAAATGTGAGCTTGGGTTCATGCCTTGCGCAGCGGGCAGCCATTTCACGGCGCGCGCGCCATAGTTCAGCGCTTTTTCCAAAACCTCTACAGCATCCTTGCGGTAAGGATGAATCGATGCCGCCCATTCAAAATGTTGCGGATGCAGTTTGGCTATGTTCGCTGCGTAATCATTGGGCAAATAGAACGTCGAATGATCTTTAATGATTTCACCCGCTTCGTTGTGGTGATAGTCAAACGCAAACAACAGCAGCTTCGCGCCGGGGCGCATGCCGGCGAGTAATTGCAGCAGGCGTACGATGTAGCGTTGATCGATTTTCTTGTCTGCCTTCTCGGTGCAGCCAGCATTGAGGTAAAACATGCGCTGAATATATTGGCGCATATGCAGCAAACTTTGCATTTGCGGATTAACCCAAGCGCCCGACCCGCCATCGCCGACACCGACCAAGTGCGCGTGGCTGTCCCACATTTTTGTCGTGTCGATACCGTTCCAGGCGGCTTGTACGATTTCATGATCGGCGAGGTGTTTGGGCAAGGCGGCAAGACAAGGATTAAAAAATCCGTCTTCAAAGGAATAGTCGCATCCGGCAACGCCGCTCGCCATCACGCCGGAAATGCCCAGTGCACGTAAAAAATTGCGTCGATTCATATTGTCCTGAGGGAGTGGAATTATTATTTAGGCCTTGCTCAACGCTTTGAAGGCGTTGAGCAAGGGTAATCGTCCTGCTGGTTTATTTCAAACAAAAAATCACTTTAGTTTTACCACTTGTTGTAGCAATTGTTTGTCCTGCACCGCCAGAAACGCCATCATGGATTCCACCGTTACCGCTTCATAACGCTGGGCGATCCATTCTTCGCCGCTGTGGTCGTCGAAATAAATATTTGAAGCGAACAACTTGGAACCGAGCCGTTTGGTTTGTGAAATCTTGATTTTGCTCGGCACATAATTGGTTTGCTTCAACCACGCTTGCGCATCGGCCCGATTCTTAATCGATTTATCCGGTGCGAGCGATGGCGTGATCATTTCCAATAACCATTGATTCGAGTTCTGATACTTGGTTGAGAAAGGTGAAGCAATCAGACTGTAATGCGGCTGATGAAAATCGCGCGGGGCGGACGAGCGCGCTGCCTGCAATAGCCGTTGTTGCACTTCCTGTGAAGGAATCGCAATCAAGGCATCGTAAGCAAACATATCGTCGAGGAAAAAATTGCCCAGTCCTTCGTCGAATAAATCGGAGCGACTGGAGCCGCACTGATTCAGCTCATGCAATATCAGCCAATGGCCTTTTTCCACATCGCGCGTGACGATGCCCGCATGAGAGTAACGCAATCCCTGTGCCGACATATCGCGACCGACTCGGCCAACCAGCGCCACTTGCGCACCGGAGCTATCCAGATAATCTTTTACCTTGATGGCGAGGCCGAGCGCGCTGCTGACTGATTCCGGTGTTTGCGGTTTTTCTTCGCAAGTGCGGCCGGCGAAGGCAGGTTGTGCAAGCGTAAAAATTGCCGCGCATAAAATCGTACGTTGGATTTTTTTCATGCTTGTCTCCCGATTAATGACGCGCATGAAACAACAAGGACTTACCGACTTCATTCGGAATAAACGCGATGGCGCGACCTGACGCCACCAGCATACTGCCCGCCGCTTCGGTGATGACGTTAACCGTGGTGCCGACGGCGAGTGACGCGGCACCGGCGATATTGGTGGTCACTTCAACCGAAACCAATGCACCGTTTGCCGCGTGTTTGAGGACAAGAACTGTTTTACTACCTATCGTGCTGACGCCTTCTACAATCAATTCACCGCCCGCTAAAATCAGCGAACTGACCCCTTCAATTACCACGCCTGACCCGGTTGTGATGGCGGTGGATGCGCGTACTGAAGCCTGTGATGCACTGGTCAGGCTATCGGCATGCGCCGTACTTAGAGTGAGTAAAACTGATGAAAGAGTAATCGTTGCGATGGTGGTTATCTTCATGCGTTGTCTTTCAGTATGGGCTGGGTGCTGCTCCCGACATGACGCCCGGATGCCGGAATCCTCTGCCGAGGAATGCAATACATAACTATCAAATTAGTTATGTTATAAAAACCTTACCGTCCAAACTGAGTAAAAGTTAACAAAATATCAGGCAGTTTCGCGTACGTAGGCGGTCAGCGTGACCAGGGCGCGCAACATAAACTCGCGGTCAATCCAGAAAAAAACTTCTTTACCGATTTTTTCGCTTTGCAAAATTTTGGCTTCGCGCAACACGCGCAGGTGATGCGATACCGCCGTACGCGACAGCGTTGACACTTCAACCAATTGACTCACGTTCAAACGTTCACCTGATTCGAATGTCAGTAATAAACGCTGACGATGTTCATCGCCAAGCGCGGTGAAAAATTTTGATAAGGTGCGCCATTCCTTAGGAACGGCACGCATATAGTTTTTATTCATAGCTATAAGACTAGCCACGTAGTTATGTAAAGTCAAATAAAAAATAGCAGCTAATAAATATTCATTTAAAACAGATGCTTATATTGCTATGCAGAAGACAGGCTTGTCAGTAAAATGCAGGATAAATAACGTTCTATACTCATAAAATGAAAACTTCATACTCAGTCCACTATCTTATTGTTCCGCAGAATCCTGAAGCGCACTTGTTCGAAGTTACTTGCACGGTTGCACATCCCGATGCCTTAGGACAGGTATTTTCTTTGCCCGCATGGATCCCCGGCAGCTATTTGATTCGCGAATTCGCACGTCATATTGGGACGCTTAAAGCGACGTGTAACGGCAAACCGGTTAAAACTATCAAACTGGATAAACATACATGGCAATGTGCGCCATGCAAGGGCGCGCTTACGCTGACGTATGAAGTGTATGCGTGGGATTTATCTGTGCGCGGCGCGCATCTGGATACGACGCATGGCTTTTTTAACGGCACCAGCGTATTTTTGATGGTGCATGGGTTTGAGCAGCAATTGCATGGCGTCGAAATTAAGCCGCCAGTCGGCAAGCAATATAAGGAATGGCGAGTCGCAACGGCCATGACACGTGATGGCGCGAAGGAATTTGGATTTGGCTCCTATAGCGCAGAAAACTACGAGGAGTTGATCGACCATCCAGTTGAATTCGGCGATTTTGATTTGGTCAGTTTCCGCGCTGGCGGCGTGCCGCATCATTTCGTTGTTACCGGCGTACACGATGCTGATCTGGATCGTCTGGTGCGTGACGTGAAAAAAATCTGTGACTACCAAATCGATTTTTTCCATGATGGCGATAAACCGCCGATGCGTCGTTACGTGTTTATGGCGACGGCGGTCGGCGAGGGCTACGGCGGATTGGAACATCGTTCCAGCACGGCGTTGTTATGTAGTCGTGATGATTTGCCGCAAAAAAATCAAAAAGAAATCAGTGAGGCATATCGAAATTTTCTCGGCCTGGTGAGCCATGAATATTTTCATACATGGAACATCAAGCGTATTCTGCCTGCCGCGTTTCAGCCTTACGACTTAACGCAAGAGAATTACACCAGCTTGTTGTGGATGTTTGAAGGGCTGACTTCCTATTACGACGACTTGGTGTTACTGCGCTGCGGCTTGATTACGCCGCAAACTTACCTGCAAATCATCAGCGAAACCATCACTCGCGTGCTACGCAATAGCGGGCGCACGAAACAAAGCGTAGCGGAATCTTCCTTCGATTCGTGGACAAAGTTTTATCGCCCCGATGAAAATTCATCGAACTCCGGCATCAGTTATTACGCTAAAGGTTCGTTAGTCGCTCTGGCGCTGGATTTGCTTATTCGTCGCGATAGCCAAAATAAAAAATCACTCGATCAAGTCATGCGCGCGTTGTGGGATTTTTTTGGCGCGAAAAATATTGGCGTGCCGGAAGACGGTTTTGAAAAGCTGGCGCAAAAAGTAACCGGTCTGAATCTTAAAACATTTTTCGATTCCGCTGTGCGCGGTACCGGCGATTTGCCAATGCGCGATTTATTGGAGGTCTTTGGTGTGGACTACGAGTTACGCGCGGCTGAAAGCGAAGCTGACAAAGGCGGCAAGCCGGGCAAAAAAAATCCACGAGCGCGCGTCACCTTGGGCGCGAAAATGTCCGGCAGCCACGAAGCAAAATTGCTGCAGGTTTATGACGCTAGCGCCGCGCAAAGCGCGGGCTTGTCGGCGGGCGATAGCATTATTGCCCTGGACGGTTTGCGCGTGAACGCAGCCTCATTGGAGAAAATGCTGCTCAACAAAGCCGCCGGCGACGTAGCGGTGATATTGGCCTTCCGCCGCGATGAATTGATGGCTTTCGATGTGACACTACAGCCTGCGCCGAAAGACACCTGCACACTGACGCTGAAGGAAAAACCCGCCACGCACAGCATGAAGGCACGCGATGCGTGGTTACGCGGATAAATTAATCCTTAATCTGGCCGCGTATTTCTCCGCTACGAACTGATGTGGTGTGCACGTTGACATAAGCCGCTTGTTGTTTCATCGCGTTTAGCACTTCTGCGAATTCGCCCGCAGTAATTAATTGACCGGCGGGTCCGACCACTTGCGCAGAAGTTAGCACACCACTAATTGTGCCGCCCGGCACGGGGCAGGCAGGTGTACCGGCAGGCGGTGTGGCATCCGGCGCATTGCCGCACAACCAGAGCATAATGCCGCCGTTAGTATGTTTTTGTCCGAGATGGATATGCGACATGAACGGTGTGCCGACCAAACCCAGATAGCTGAGCTCGTAATGCAAGCTGCCATCGGCCATTAACTGCGCTTTAAATTTTCCTGAGCCAGTCGAAGAAACTGCAGGGACCTCCTGATAACCTTCCAGCTTAGCTTTAAATGAGCTGTCGTCATTGTCCGCCCAGGCTGGTGACAGTAAGAGAGCGGCGCACAAAGACGTAACTATTTTTGGGTAAATTGATTTCATCATAATATCTCCTTATTAATATTCATCATCGGAACGGCACGACAAACTAATTGCCGCATAAAACATGCCTTGCAAATTTCTCTTTATAAATTGATAGTATGGAGTCCAGACACCCAATTCAGGAGCGCGCTGTGGGTTATTTGAACAAAAATATGGGCTACACACGCGGCTTGGCATGCGTGCTATTGAGCGTCGTAACGTCTGCGGGCGCGCGTGATTTGCCGCCCGCGCCTGAATCAGCAACGGGCTATCAGGTCAAGCAAGTAGTCAGTGCAAAAAAATTCATGGTCGTCGCAGCAAATCCCTTAGCAGTGGATGCCGGCTACAGAGTATTGCAGCGAGGCGGTAGCGCAGTGGATGCGGCCATCGCGGTGCAAATGGTTTTGAATTTAGTCGAGCCGCAATCATCAGGCATCGGCGGCGGCGCGTTTATGCTGCACTACGATGCGCGCAACAAAAAAATGGTGGCGTACGATGGCCGCGAAACCGCACCGACATTGGCAACACCGGAAATGTTTCTTGATGCGCAAGGCAATCCGCAAAAATTTTATGATGCAGTAGTCGGCGGCAAGTCGGTTGGCGTGCCGGGTCTGTTGCGTATGCTCGAAGTTGCGCATGCACGCCACGGAAAATTAGCGTGGAAAAAACTATTTCTGCCGGCGATTAATTTAGCCCAAAACGGTTTCCCCATTTCGCCGCGCTTGCATGGCTTGATTGCGAAAGATAAATTTCTCGCCAGCAATCCGACTGCGCGCGAATATTTTTTTAATACTGACGGCACGCCGAAGCCTGTAAAAAATATTCAATATAATCAATTATTTAGCGAGTCTTTGCGTCAAATATCGCTGCGCGGTGCGGAGGCTTTTTACTTGGGCGATATGGCGCGCGACATAGTGCAAGCGGTGAATAGTGCGCCACAAAACCCCGGGCTGTTATCGCTTGATGATCTGCGCAACTATCGCGCGAAAACGCGCGAGCCAGTTTGTGGAAAATATCGTAGCTATAAAATTTGCAGCATGCCGCCGCCGAGTTCGGGCGGTATTGCATTGTTGCAAATGCTCGGCATGTTAGAAAAATTTGATCTCGCATCCATGCGCCGAAATTCTTCCAGCGCGGTACATTTGATCAGCGAAGCAGGGCGGCTTGCCTATGCCGATCGCGCGCGTTACCTGGCCGATAGCGATTTCGTTGATGTGCCGGTCGCTGCTTTGCTCGAACCGAACTACCTGACGCAACGCGCGGCGTTGATTCAAGTAGAAAAGTCTATGGGGGTTGCGCAGCCCGGTGAACTAAGCGCAGAAAAAATTTCACTAGCCGACGACAATGCACTGGAATTTAATTCTACTAGCCACATCAGCATTGTTGATGGCGCAGGCAATGCTGCCTCAATGACCACGACGATTGAAGATGCCTTCGGCAGCCGACAAATGGTGCGCGGATTTTTGCTCAATAATCAGATGACCGATTTCTCTTTTCTGCCCGAGGAAAATGGTTTACCCGTTGCCAACCGTATTGCGCCGGCTAAGCGCCCGCGCAGCAGTATGACGCCGCTCATGCTATTCGACGCAAAAAATAATCTGGTCGGTATTGTCGGCTCGCCCGGCGGCAGCGCGATTATTAATTACGCCGCAAAAACAGTGATTGGCGTACTCGATTGGCATCTGACTATGCAACAGGCAATTGACCTGCCCAACTTCGGCAGTCGCAACGGGCCGACCGAATTGGAGCAGGGAACCGAGTTGGAAAATATTTCTGCCGCTCTGCAATCCATCGGGCATGAAGTTAAGCTAATTGAAATGAACAGCGGGCTGCACGGCCTATGGAAAACTAAACAAGGCTGGCAGAGCGGCGCCGATCCGCGGCGCGAGGGCGTGGCTCGAGGGCGATGAAAAAGTAGGGTAAACCCCGGTTGACCTTTATATAACGGGGGTAGATAATTTATTGGTCGTTTATTTCACAAAACTTGGGAACCATGATGAAAAAAGTAATTTTTGCCGGATTGTTTTTATTATCAGTGGCTGGCTGCGCAGCGCCAACAGGCGATAACTCGGCGGCA